>NZ_JACJFF010000071.1:0-26171 GCF_014164465.1 Vibrio sp. SG41-7
TCAGTAATCGGCATCGCAATAAAGAATTGCGTGCCCTGGTGGTGGAATTGGTAGACACAAGGGATTTAAAATCCCTCGGCGTTCGCGCTGTGCCGGTTCAAGTCCGGCCCGGGGCACCATCTATTAAAGTCTACGTCTTAACGGATGTAGCAAATGCGATACTAGCTCAGTTGGTAGAGCGCAACCTTGCCAAGGTTGAGGTCATCGGTTCGAACCCGATGTATCGCTCCAAATTAAAAAGCCCGAACAGAAATGTTCGGGCTTTTTGGTTTCTGCCGTTCTGATTTTTATGCGTTATTCCTCTTTCTGTTTGAACACACACTCAAACTTCTTTTCTATCTAAAAATGTCGCTATCAACTTCGTTTATATTACTTAGCTTTTAAAAGCGAGATTCCCTATGAACTCGTTCCTCGTGCTAGGGAATGACGTTTGTACTCAAATGACCTCTGAGGCTTGACTCATCTTATTACTTTGTTAGCTTTTAAGGCTCGTTAACTGCGAGACTCCCTATGAACTCGCTCTTCGTACTAGGGAATGACGAAAGGGTGCTGAGATCTCAAAGCCTCACTAGCAACGTTTGTATACCCGCGTCGTCATCCTCGGGCGTGAGGAACGAGCGAACCGGGGATCTACTTATCGTCTGCTGACTAACTAGTGTTTAATCTATTGCATCAGATAGTTTCTGAATAAAGCAATACATCGGCATGTTGTAAGGGACTCCCTATGAACTCATTCTTCACGCTAGGGAATGACGAAAGGCGCCACAGCCTCAAAGCCATCACTAACACCGCCTGTATACACACGTCGTCATCCTCGGGCATGAGGAACGAATGAACCGAGGATCTCCTTACTTAAAAAATAAGTTGACGATATTTTCGGCAATTTTTGAATCACTGCTGCTATTTACCAAGCTATTATTGAAAACTATTGATCGTTCATTTCACTTTATGTTACTTTCTCGCGCAATCTCGGAATGATCAATGTTCAAAAAGAGCAGTGATTGCTTCTGGGGGATACGCGTAGTGACCATTCTTGCTGATTGGGACATTACGTAGGGTAGGTATCAGCTAGCCTTTAGCTGATAGACGGGATACTTATGGCGCAATTCGCCATGCTAATGGGAAACCCAACATTGAACACACTAATAACAACATTGCTAATCAGCTCTGCATTTCCAAAAGGGCCAGTTCTTCATAGCTGTCCGATACTGCAAAAATGTCCAATTCTTCAAAACAGTAGCATTACTGAACCTTGAGCTCGCGCTAACTATTTTTTGCTGTCCTAAGACGGCCTAATTTCGTATTCGTCATTTGACTTATGCGAGCGTACAGCTATATCTCATTTCTAGACAATACGCGTGTTTCACTATGAATTCTCTCTAAATCAATAGAGGGACGGTGTGCAATTGCGTCTGATGGAGGTGAGTATGAACACATTCAAGGGGATTTTCATGACTACCGCCTTTGAAGTCGATATTAATAATATCGCAAATTCATTTTCAACTATGGTTCCTATCGTTGAGGGAACTTACGACCTAACACCTGACGCTATTTTGCTTGAACAAGAGCAGCATGAGTCGGATGTTCGTTCATACCCAAGACGCCTGCCTATTGCTATTAAACGAGCATGTGGTGTTTTAGTTGAAGATACTCGTGGCCAACTCTTTCTCGATTGCTTAGCCGGTGCTGGTACACTTTCTTTGGGTTACAACCACCCTGAAATCAACCAGGCACTTAAAGATCAACTCGATTCTGGTTTGCCATACCAAACACTTGATATTACGACTCAAGCAAAAGAGACGTTTATCAAGCGAGTTAAAGCTTTTCTCCCTCAAGACTTTTCAACTAACTCGGTTCTTCAATTCTGTGGCCCGTCTGGCGCTGATGCTGTGGAAGCGGCGATCAAGCTCGCGAAGCAAACTACAGGTCGTAACACCATGTTTGCTTTTCGCGGTGCTTACCATGGCATGACTAACGGCACCATGGGCATGATGGGTAACCTTGGCACCAAAGAGCGTCGTAGCGGCTTGATGTCTGACGTACATTTCATGCCTTTCCCATACAACCTTCGCTGCCCGTTTGGCATTGGTGGCGAAGCGGGTGCTAACGCGAGCATTCGTTATATCGAACGTATGTTGAATGACGACGAATCCGGCATCATGAAACCGGCTGCTATGATCGTTGAGCCTGTACAAGGTGAGGGCGGCGTGATTCCAGCTCCGGCATCTTGGCTACAAGGTTTACGTCGCATCTGTGATGAGCACGGCATCCTACTGATCTTTGATGAAATTCAATGTGGTGTGGGTAAAACCGGCCATCGCTTTGCGTTTGAAGAATCTGGTGTTAACCCTGATATTTTATGCTTGTCGAAGGCGATTGGTGGCGGACTGCCTATGTCGCTGCTTGTGTTCGATAAGAGCATTGATACTTGGAAAGCGGGTGAACACACCGGCACATTCCGTGGAAACCAGTTAGCTATGGTCTCTGGCGCTAAAGCACTGGAAATCATTGAACGTGATGGCTTGGTTGAGCATGCGAATATTGCAGGCCAATACTTACGTCACGGGCTTGAGAAAATTCAAGCACGCGTGAACTGTATTGCTGAAGTTCGTGGTAAAGGCCTGATGCTTGGCGCTGAGATCAAGCAACCGAATGGCGAGCTTAATAAATTTGGTGAGCCTCAATCAGACGGCGAACTGACTCTAGCGATTCAACGAGCGGCGTTAGAGCGTGGCTTGATGGTCGAAAAGGGTGGTCGTGATGGTTCGGTTATTCGTTTCCTTCCACCAATGATTATCTCTTTCGAACAAATCGACTTTGCATTGCGAGTGATGGAAGAAGCCATCATCGCAGCGGGTGGTGGTTTAAAACAAGACCAAACACAAAGCGAAGAATCAAATCAAGAATGGAACAAGCATTTCATCCAGACGGGTTTAGGCGGTAGCAACGAATTTGCTAACGTGATGAACCAAACTACTCAAGCGATGAAAGCGGTTTTTGAACAGGTTGAAGCCCCTTACTCAGGTTTAGACCCTAAAGTGCTAGAAGCAGCCATCAAAGCTGTTGACCTCGATAACAACCAACACGCGTTGGTTGATGTTGTGGATAGCACGGCTGACTTAGTTGCAGCGAACTCTATCTTTGTGCAACACCCAGACTGTATTGCACACCTTCACACGCCTCCTCTTATGGCTTCTGTTGCTGCGGAATCCATTATCGCGGCGTTGAATCAATCAATGGATTCATGGGACCAAGCATCTGCAGCGACTTATGTTGAACAACGAGTCGTGGATTGGATGTGTGAGAAATACCAACTTGGCGATCAAGCTGATGGTGTTTTTACAAGCGGCGGTACGCAAAGTAACCTAATGGGTTTATTGCTAGCGAGAGACTGGGTTGCCGATAAGCACGATGGCCACTCAATCCAAAAGTTAGGTTTGCCAGAGTACGCGAGCAAACTGCGTATCTTATGTTCAAAGAAATCTCACTTCACGGTTCAAAAATCCGCATCTTTAATGGGATTAGGCGAAGCGGCAGTGTGCTGTGTTGATACCAATGCAAACGGCACCATCAAAGCTGATTTGTTAGACGCAGAAGTGAAAGCACTCAAAGCTCAAGGGTTGATTCCTTTTGCTGTGGTTGGCACGGCGGGTACAACCGATCACGGTGCTATCGATGACCTGGAAGCGATTGCAGACATCGCAAGCCAACAAGATCTTTGGTTCCATGTCGACAGTGCTTACGGTGGCGCACTTATTTTAAGTAGCCATAAAGCTCGCCTGAAAGGCATCGAGAAAGCGGATTCAGTGAGCGTTGATTTCCACAAGTTGTTCTTCCAAACCATCAGCTGTGGCGCAGTGCTTCTCAAAGACAAAGCGAACTTTAAGTACCTACTGCATCACGCAGACTATTTGAATCGCGAGCACGATGAACTGCCGAATCTAGTCGATAAGTCTATTGCGACCACCAAGCGTTTCGATGCACTGAAAGTGTTCATGACGATGCAAAGCGTTGGACCAAAGCAACTGGGTGATATGTACGACTATCTTCTAGAGCAGACGCTTGAAGTTGCTGATCTGATTCAGAAGCATGACGATTTCGAGTTGCTTGCTGAGCCGTCACTGTCGACTGTGCTGTTCCGTTCGGTTCCTAGTAATGGGCAATCAGCAAACAGCGCTATGGATTTGGACAAACTGAATCAAACGTTAAGACTGGAAGCGCTGACTCGTGGTGTTGCCGTGCTTGGCGAAACGGTCGTTGATGGTAAAAGTGCGCTGAAATTCACTATCTTGAATCCGTGCTTAACGACATCAGATTTCAAATCTCTAATTAACAAAATTCAAACTTTAGCTATTGAGCTAGCAGAACAACAAGGGTAATTAAAACTATGGCTATTCTACAAATTGGTGCAGGCGGCGTCGGTTGGGTTGTTGCACATAAAGCAGCACAAAATAACGAAGTACTGGGTGATATCACGATCGCTTCTCGCACAATCGCGAAGTGTGAAAAAATCATCGAATCTATCAAGGGCAAAAACAACCTTAAAGATTCAACTAAGAAACTAGAAGCACGTTCAGTAGACGCTGACGATGTTGATGCGCTTGTTGCTTTGATTAAAGAAGTTAAGCCGGATCTAGTGATCAACGCTGGTCCTCCTTGGGTAAACATGGCGATCATGGAAGCGTGTTACCAATCTAAAGTCTCTTACCTAGATACATCGGTAGCGGTTGACCTATGTTCTGAAGGTCAACAAGTACCACAAGCCTACGATTGGCAATGGGGTTACCGTGAGAAGTTCGCTGAAGCGGACATCACAGGTATTCTTGGCGCTGGTTTTGATCCAGGTGTGGTATCAATCTTTGCGGCGTACGCGGTTAAGCACTTGTTCGATGAGATTGACTCAATTGACGTGATGGACGTGAATGCTGGCGATCACGGCAAGAAGTTTGCGACAAACTTTGACCCAGAAACCAACATGCTTGAGATCCAAGGCGATTCTTTCTACTGGGAAAATGAAGAGTGGAAACAAGTACCTTGTCACTCTCGTATGCTTGAGTTTGAATTCCCTAACTGTGGCTCTCATAAAGTGTACTCAATGGCACACGATGAAGTGCGTTCAATGAAAGAGTTCATCCCAGCTAAGCGTATCGAATTCTGGATGGGCTTCGGCGATGCATACCTGAACTACTTCAACTGCATGCGTGATATCGGCCTTCTTAGCCCAGATCCGCTAACACTGCACGATGGCACTGTGGTTCAGCCTCTACATGTTCTTAAAGCACTGCTACCAGATCCAACATCTTTGGCTCCGGGTTACACAGGTTTAACGTGTATCGGTACTTGGGTTCAAGGTAAGAAAGACGGTAAAGAGCGCAGCGTATTCATCTACAATAACGCAGACCACGAAGTGGCTTACGAAGACGTAGAGCACCAAGCGATCTCTTACACAACAGGTGTTCCAGCAATTACCGCTGCCCTTCAGTTCTTCCGTGGCGAATGGGCTGATAAAGGCGTGTTCAACATGGAACAGCTAAACCCAGACCCATTCCTAGCAACAATGCCTGAAATCGGTCTAGATTGGCACGTTCAAGAGCTAGAGCCGACAGCCGGTCTACCTCTAATCCATACTTTGAAGTAGTTCTTGCTCTTTGCCCTTGTCGCGTTGTCCATCGTGCTCATTTACGTTCGTAAACTCCGCGCGATGTCCTAGCGACAAGGGCAAAGCTCTGCGAATCCCATTCAAAGTCATATGATTGACGAGAACGTATAATTACAAGCCGATGCTGTTGCGTCGGCTTTGTTCGATTATCATGTGCCTTCGTGAACTCGAGGGCCGCAAGGTATTAACATGCAAAACAACGAACTAAAAACGCCTTACTTCATGATCAACGAAGACAAGTTGATTGCGAATTTAGAGATAGCCAAGCAGCTGAAAGAGATTTCAGGTGTGAAGTTGGTATTGGCCCTGAAGTGCTTCTCGACATGGGGTGTGTTTGACATCATCAAGCCTTACCTCGATGGCACGACAAGCTCTGGTCCATACGAAGTGAAACTTGGCCATGAAACTTTCGGTGGTGAAACGCACGCTTACAGTGTGGGTTACAGCGAAGATGACGTGAGAGAAGTTGCAGATATCTGCGACAAGATGATCTTCAACTCGCAAAGCCAATTCGAAGCTTACCGTCATATTGTTGAAGGCAAAGCGTCGCTGGGTTTACGTCTAAATCCGGGCGTAAGCTACGCAGGGCAAGACTTGGCAAACCCTGCGCGTCAATTCTCGCGTTTGGGTGTGCAAGCTGATCACATCAAGCCTGAGATCTTCGATGAGATTAATGGCGTGATGTTCCACATGAACTGCGAGAACAAAGACGTTGATGCGTTTATCGGCTTACTTGAATCAATCTCAGAACAGTTTGGTGAGCATTTAGATAAATTGGACTGGGTGAGCATGGGCGGTGGTGTGTTCTTCACATGGCCGGGCTATGACATTGAAAAGCTTGGTCTTGCGCTAAAAGCCTTCTCTGAAAAGCACGGCGTGCAGATGTACCTTGAGCCGGGTGAAGCCATCATCACTAAAACAACTGACTTGGTTGTGACAGTGGTTGATATCGTAGAGAACGTGAAGAAAACCGCTATTGTGGATTCAGCTACCGAAGCACACCGCCTTGATACGCTTATCTATAATGAACCAGCATCGGTATTAGAAGCGTCTGAAAATGGTAGTCATGACTATGTGATTGGCTCATGTTCATGCTTGGCTGGCGACCAGTTTTGCGAAGCGAGTTTTGATGAGCCGCTGAAAATTGGTCAAAAGCTGCATCTGTTGGACAGTGCTGGTTACACTATGGTGAAACTGAACTGGTTTAACGGCCTTAAAATGCCTTCAATCTACTGCGAGCGCAGCAATGGCGACGTTCAAAAGCTGAATGAGTTTGGCTATGAAGACTTTAAACGTTCTCTGTCACAGTGGTCAGTTAAGTAACTGAGTCATAGCTTTAGAACAATAAAAAGAGCAGCCGATGAGCTGCTCTTTTTGTTTCTGTACCGTGATAAACCTAATTAAATGTTTTTACTAATCGAACAAGTGGGTGTGGTACATCATCTGGGTCAGTTATGACTTCTATTGCTTCTTCAAAATCAATGATTAAACCATCATAGTTGTTATTTATTATGTGAGCGTCAGGAGTGTTGGTCCAATATGGCTCATTGGTAGTCGTCGGGAAGTGTGTCAGGTTGATTGCTGGTCTAGTACAGCTATAGTCAACGATTGAACTTAACTCTTTGATATTAGGCAACCTAAAACCAACCTGACCTGCGATAGTGGTCAGATTCGAATCTTCAGTTGCGATGAGCGCATCTTGCCAATTTTGATATTTAATCGCGGTACCATCACATGTATCATTGGATTGATTGTAGGTTTCGCCTAAATTGCATTTTGACCAAAGCAAATTAGTCGTTACGTCGAGTAATGTCCCATCTTTACGGTCAATAAATTGCCCGTCTTGGTGAGAAGGAGTTTGAGTTGTCACGCAGGTTTGCGCGATGGTATTTGCACTTAACAGAGAGGCAATTATACCTAAGCATAGTTTTAGTTTCATTACTCAATACCTCCACTTACAGCCACAATTCCTGTCGAGCCTGCGATGTTTTTATTGCAAAGCTCAAGCTCTCCATTTTGAGAGTCGATACATCTAGCACTACCATCTTGTTTAACAGAGCTAGAGTGCGTGAAGAGTCGGTCTCCAAGATTAGGAAAGAAATCAATGGCTCCTGCTGGTGCAGTGCCGACATTGAAGTTGATAAATGAACGAGCTTCAACAGGTGAAGGTAAGCGCCAATCTGTAATACCGCAAATAGAGCGACTGTTTAGGCTACTAATATAACTACTTGTATTACAGTAGTTACTTCCTGAACCATCATTAATGTACGCACATTGAGAAGAGATTGGGCCGGCGCTGTACAATAGATCATTGAGTGCTCCGGCATAGCCACCATTGGTTGTATTATCAGAGTCGTGCCAAGTATATGTATATGAAGCGCTTCGCCATGAGCTTGATTGACTGTCCCATGGATAAGGGTGGGCATCAGGGTCGTCTTTATGGTTCTTAACCCAGGTATCGACCTCGGACTGACTAGGTAGTGCTATGGGATCTTGTTTTGCTTCAATATATAATCCGGTATGCTCATCTTTAACACAGCGCCAATCAGTAGCGCTAGGTATTAGAGGGTTTCCGTGAGCATCTAGCTTGGTGTAGCGGAAGCCATATTCCCCATCCGAATGTTCACTTCCATTGGTGACATCTAAACCAAAATCGGCATCTTGATTTGGATGTGATGCTGGAGGAGTGACGCTGTCGTAGTCTGTTCCATCAAAATAAGTGACATACCCAGTATCATTGAAACTTTTCTGACCGGGAATATAGAACGCGAGAGTGTTTTTACTCGAATCGATAGTCGCGTTACCAACGGAAGCTATCGTGTAGATTACCGATTCGCCACCTTCATCGAAGCTATCATCACGAGCAGAAAAAGTGATATTTGTTGATAGGGTTTCTGCTGGCAATTTAAGAGTTAACCCTGATATGTCAACAGTAAAGTCCTCAGGCGCGGCAATACCGGTTTGAGTTAGGGTAAGTGTTACATCTTGAAATGTGTAATGACTCAAAACAGCTTGTTGAATAATGCTGTCACCTTCTACAACGGTACTTAAATCGTTACTAAAACTAACTGTTGGTTGAGTATCGCTATCATCAATGGTTACTACAGTTCGTTCGCTTGAAAGAGTGTAATTTGTACCGTTATCAGCGCTAATAGAGTAATGAAGTGTTTTACTACCTTCATACAGATTATTGTGCACAAGGTTTAATGGCAGAGCTGCGTTTGTTGCTCCTGCCGCAATTTTGACGTTTTGGCTAGAGATAACATCGTAGTTCTTGAACGCGCCACTGGAACGTGTCGTCACGTCACTGGTTGAGATCGTCAAGGTTAGATCTTGGCTTAAGGCTTCGGAAAGAGAAACGGTGATCGACTCTGTTTTTGACCCTGATTGTGGTTCAGAAAATGAAACACTATTAGGGAGGCTAACAATAACCGGGGAAGAGGATGAACCAGTACTGGTTCCTGTCGTTGTTGTTCCACTGTCATTATTTTCATGGCCGCTTTTACAGCCGCTAAATAGTGTTGTGAGAAGGATTACTGAGATGGCATTGAGTTGCCAACTCGACCTTTTTCTTTCCATGTATCAACCTAAGCTACTAAATTATATAAGATATCTATGGTAACAATAAATCCATATAAATGCTTGGTTTCATATGTCTAGGTTATGTTTTTCTATCCTTTTTATTTGTATTTTTGTGATTTATGTAAGTGAAGTGTGTTTCTCATTAGTTAACCTCCCAACAACGAATCCATTGTCGGGAGGGTAGGTAACTTAGCTCTCAATCATCACTCGAGTATCTTCGCTGAGTGTTTCTAGTTCATTCACTACGTCATCAATCAAAACTTCGATTGGTAGCTTAACGGCAATCTTGGAAGTAAATAGGCTTGAGCTAACGCCACCGCCGCCAGCGATGAAGACTCGGTGGCAATCCATATCAAGAATGCTGATCCCTTGTCTGTCCAATACATGTGTCACTTCGTTGACGATGCCTGCTCTGTCGTTAGAGTCGAGTCTTAGGTGATGGATTGTGTCTTGAGCATTGTGCGTATGATCTGAATCGACAAACTGTACGATGAGATCTGGATTGGCGCTGAAAGCTTCTTTGACAATCGATTCGTTGATGGCTGGAAGTTGAACCTTAAGTACGCCTGCGACTTGGTCTTCAATAAAATTCACTTTACTGATGAGCCATTTGCCGTCGTTTTCGTGAGTAACCGCAGCAAGTTGTTTGATTGTTGCTGGTGATGCTTTTCCGATAAAGTTTACGATAAATGTACTGTTCATATCAGCCCCCAAAGTTTCAATGATTCGTTGCTAATTAAATGTTTGATATCACGCGATAAAGTTCTTTAATTTCAGTGTAGAAGTTTACATCGAACAATGTTTGACCTATGTCAATTTTTGAAACTAAGCTGTGATGTAAAAAAAGAGAATGAAGAGTAGGGCACAAAAAAAGCGGCTAGAGAGCCGCTTTTTAGAAGAGTTGTCGCTTTTATTAGGAATGCAGTAACTTGAAATTCATAGACTGAAAGACGATTTAGAACGTTACTTTAAAGTTCATACCAACAAATTGAGAATCGTATCGTGCGCCAGCATCGTAGGCGAATCGAGCGGCGTCTTGGTTATCCCACCAAGGGTTAGTATTCAGATTAACTTCTGCGTCACCACCCCATGCATCACTTACCCAGTAGTGGATATGGCCAACAGGGTTAAGGAAGAATAACGAAACATCACCCATGGTTTGAGAACCCATCACTTCGCCACCTGAAGCTACGATGTCTTGTTCTGCTTCTAGCATCATTTCACCGACAACCGCACCAAAGAATGGTGTGATGAAGAGATCTTGCCATGAAGGTACTTCAGCAAACGCTTCTACGCCATATTCCCAGAAGAAGGTCGACATTGTCCAAGAGTATAAGAAAGACTCAAACTCGTCGTAACCAGCATGTCGAGCTGCGGTGTAGTAAACACCACCGAAATAAGGGTGCATCACGTAGTTTAGGAAGTGTTCGTCACGGTCCCATACTGGGCCTTCGGAAACGTTATCTTTCCATTTTTTACCTAGTGCGCTGATATCACGTTGGTCATCATCCCACTTAGTGATACTTTCAGGTAAAAGAGTCATTAGACCAACGGTTGCGACACTTAGGCCAAGAATTGTGTAGGTTTGACCCATTAAGTAATCCCAATCTTTGCCATCGCTGACAGTAAGGTAGATTGGTTGCTTATCGATCGTTAGATCGTACTGATCACTTGATTCGCTTAGTGCATAGTTCTTGCTAGGCTTGTAGGTGTACAAGCTTTCATTAACACAGTAATCTTGAGCACATTCATCCGAGTAAGAAAGGTTGATTGGCTGGTCGAAGTCGTATTGGCTTGCAACCGAGTTAACTGACATTAGCATTGAAAATGCAGCAGTAACCTTCGTTAGTAACGGTGATTTGGCCACAAGGGTCTCCATGAGAAGTTAAGAATTGATCAGAGTCACAATTATCTATTAAATGCCTGATTTAGGGAACTAATAATTTATTGCTTTTCCTAAGAAAACCTTAGATTTAACATTATTAATATTTGTGAAAAGATGAAATGTCTCAAACTCAACCATAGACCAGTTTGTAAATAATGCAGTGTCTTTTTATGACTACAAAGGATAGAAATATGACGAAAATCGCAATGTTAAGCACTGGTGAAGAAGTTCTTCATGGGGACATTGTAGACACAAACGCAGCTTGGATGTCTGCTGAGTTTTATCAGCACGGTTTTGCCCTAGCGAAACGTTCGACTGTGGGTGACCAAATGAATGCTCTAGTTGAAGAACTGTTGATGCTGAGTTTTAACTATGATGTGGTTATCGTTAATGGTGGTTTAGGACCGACAACTGATGATATGAGTGCGGCTGCGGCGGCGGCGGCTTCAGAGCAGAAACTCGTCATGTTCCCTGAATGGCTGACTCGTATGGAAGAGATGTTTTCTGGACGCGGTATGCCGATGCCGGATAGCAACCTTAAACAAGCTTTGTTGCCAGCGAGTTCAGAGATTGTCGATAACCCTGTGGGCACGGCTTGCGGCTTCAAACTGAAAATCAACGATGCGACTTTCTATTTCACTCCGGGTGTCCCGAGTGAATTCAAACGCATGGTCACGTGTGAGATCATTCCTGATCTGTCACGTACCTATCCTCAAGTGGTTGCCTCTGAATGCAGTCGACTGTTTACGTTTGGTTTGTCTGAGTCGGGTATCTCTGATGTTTTGGACCAATTAAAGCTGCCTGAAGGTTATGAGCTTGGTTACCGTTCTTATCTGCCGTTCATTGAGGTTAAACTATTTGGTCCTAAGGCAGACTTAGAAACTCGCGTTAAGTTGCTGCAAATGGTTTACAAGCTGCTAGAAAGTAATGTCGTCAGTGTTGATGAGCCTATGGTTGATCATATTGGCCACATCATGGCTGAGAAAAAGAAGACGTTATCTGTCTCTGAAGTGTCGACCAAAGGCGCATTGTCAGCGTGGCTGCAATCGAATGAGCAGGTTGAAGATTGCTTCGGGCATTCGTGGGTGATGGCTGAGCCAAAAGAGAGTGAACTTGAGAAGAGCGATCCATTAGCGGCAACCTTTGCTCTGGCTGGCGCAACAAGAGAGAAGTGCGGTACTGAGCTAGCTTTGGTGACTGGCAAGTTAGAAGGCAACACATTCAGCGTTGCATTGTCGACCGAAGCGGGAGAATGGGGCCAGGTGCTTGAATTTTATCGTCAGTACTCACGCGAAGACCAACGTAACGTAATTAAGACCGTTGCTGCCGATATGCTGAGAAGGCATTTAGACAACAAACCGATGTTTGGTACTTACTCTTCGGTTAAGCGATTGAAAGACATGTTTATTCCAGCGGCTATTATTAAGTAGTATTTAGGCGAGCTAACCAAGTCTGTACTAAAAACGCGAGAAAAAACGAAATAAAAAGGCCCAACATCTAAATAGGTGTTGGGCCTTTAGTTTATCTAGCCTTCTAGATAACCAAACAAGCAGTTATGTTTACACGTAACTCATGTCTGTAAGAACTTGATTACAAACCGCTTGTCATATGTAGACTATAGAACAAACCACGGCCGATTAACTCTGAAGCCAAGAACAATACTAGTGCTAAGCTAAGGTTTACTGGGTTCACTTTTGCTTTGTTCAGCATAGGTAGAATCCAAATCAACAAGCTTGCCATCAACAATGCAACTTGAAGAATCACATAGCTGCCTAAACCGTCAACCAACTCAGATGCTTTTGCCGTTGAAGTTTGAATGTCACCGATTAGGTTCAGTTTTCCTACGGTCACAAGCAAGCTGATAGCAACTGCGATAACAGCCAGTATGGTGATGTTACGGTCAACCGTAAAGCGACTGTCGTTTGCGAATACAATCACGAACTGAGACAGCAGTAAACCACCCACAACCATCGTCATGATGAAGCTCAGTGGTGTGTAGATGTTGTCCCACGTCGGTACTGTGTTGATCATGTATACGTTAATCATCGCGTACATGAAGATAACACCCAGCACCATAGCGCCGACCATCAGTGCTTTCTGGATAGCAACGCCACCTTTCTTAAGCACAGACAGTAGCCATTGCAGGCCGCCGACAGCGAAGAATGCTGCACCGAAGAACACTTCGTTAGACAACCAAGCTGAGCCTAATTGGTTAAAGGCATTAAACGCGCGCAGTGGAGAACCTAGGTGCGTTGTCGAGAACATGAAGCCAAGACCCATTAGTGCCCACAGAATGAACATTGGAACCTTGTAGCTGTTCAGCTTCTCTTCGTCATGACCAAGTATCAGTGCACGTGCGCCAATCAGTAAGTAACCACCAACCGCAGTTTGCGCCAGCACCGTAAAGAAGATTAAAGACCACTCATGAAAAATCATCTTACACCTCCTTCGGGTTTGCTAGGTGACCACTGGTATCGCCAGTCGGCTTCGCGTTTTTGTTCAGCTTAATCACGATGTTCGGTAGCGTTTCTGTTGAAGATGGCAGTGGAGCCACATCCGCACCAGAGCCGTACTTCTCACGAAGTGTATTGATTTCACCAAACTCCAATGCACGAAGTGGGCAAGACTCAACACAGATAGGCTGTTTGCCTTCAGAAACACGTTGGTAACAACCATCGCATTTGGTCATGTGACCTTTCTTAGCATTGTATTGTGGTGCGCCGTAAGGACACGCATTGCTACAGTGCTGACAACCAATACATACGTTCTCATCAACCACGACCAAACCGTCTTCATCACGTTTGTGCATCGCGCCCGAAGGACACACTTTCACACACGCTGGGTTAGTACAGTGGTTACAAGCGATAGAAAGGTAGTAAGAAAAGACATCTTTCTGAACCCAGGTATCACCATCTTGAGTGAAGCCACCACCTGCGTATTCGTATACGCGACGGTAGTTCGTTTTGATGTCTAGATCGTTATAATCTTTACAAGCAAGCTGACAGGTTTTACAACCCGTGCATTTACTTGAATCAATGTAAAAGCCGTATTGTTTCATTCCAACCTACCTTATGCTTTGTTTAGCGTTTTGATTTGAACTAGGTTTGTATGCTGAGGGTTACCCTTAGCAAGTGGGCTCGGGCGCTGAGTCGTCAGCACGTTAATAGAGCCTGCATGGTCGATCTTCTGACCATCTGGTGCGTACCATGCACCTTCGCCTAGTGCGACAACTCTAGGAAGAATCCTAGGTGTCACTTTCGCTGGAATGTGTACTTCGCCACGGTCGTTGAAAATACTCACCATGTCGCCATTTTTAATACCGCGCTCTTGAGCATCAATCGGGTTGATCCACAACTCTTGCGGTGCTGCTGCTTTGATTTCAGCAACGTTGCCGTAAGTCGAGTGAGTACGAGCCTTATAGTGGAAACCGGTTAGCTGAAGTGGGTACTTCTCTGCTAGTGGATCGTTATGACCTTCAAAAGAGTCCGCGTAAATCGGAAGTGGGTGAATCACTTCGTCTTCTTTCAGCTTCCAAGTCTTCGCGATATCAGCCAGTTGCTCTGAGTAGATCTCGATCTTGCCACTTGGTGTGGTCAGTGGGTTCGCTTCTGGATCTTTACGGAAGTTTTCGTAAGCAATGTAGTGGTGGTCGTAGCTACGTTTGTAGATACCCAGCTCTTTCATCTCTTCGAAGGTTGGCAGTGTTGGATCGTTCTTACGAGTTTCAGCGTAAAGATGCTCAATCCATTGCTCTTGAGTTCGGCCTTCTGTGAACTCTTTTTCGACGCCCATACGCTTAGCCAACTGAGAGCACATTTCATAGATAGATTTCGCTTCGAATTGAGGTTCGATCGCTTTCTGCGCGTAGATGAAGTAAGGCATATTCGCAGCTTTACCATCCATACACCAGTCGTCTTGCTCAGACGTTGTTAAGTCTGGCAGGATGATATCGGCGTATTTCGCTGAAGAAGTCATATGGTTATCAACCACAACAATCATTTCACACGCACTTTCATCTTGAAGAATCGCGTGAGTCTTGTTGATGTCTGAGTGTTGGTTGATGATGCAGTTACCTGCGTAGTTCCAGATCATCTTGATTGGGTTCTTAAGGCGCTCTGCACCGCGAACACCGTCAGTGATGTCGGTCATTTCATGGTGACGGTAAATTGCATCTGTCCACATGAACATTGAAATTGAAGTTTCAACTGGGTTTGGCACAGTAGGGAAGCGAACAAACGGAATGTTGATGTCACTTTCACGAGCACCTGTTGAACCGCCAGATACACCCACAGAACCGGTGAGTAATGACAGCATTGCGATTGCACGACACGCTAGCTCACCATTCGCAGTGCGTTGTAAGCCCCAGCCTTGGTGAATCGCACATGGTTTCGCCGTGCCCATCTCGCGACCAAGCTTGACGATAGTATCAACGGGAATACCGGTGATCTTAGAAGCCCATTCTGGCGTTTTCTCTACGCCATCTTCACCTAAACCTAGGATGTAAGATTTGTAGTCGCTGTTTTTAGGCGCCGATGCCGGCAGTGTCTTCTCGTCGTAACCTACGCAGTATTTATCTAGGAACGGTTGGTCGACAAGGTCTTCAGTGATCATCACGTGCGCAAGACCCGCTACCAATGCAGCATCTGTAGAAGGACGGATTGGGATCCATTGATCTTCACGGCCACCGGCTGTATCGGTGTAGCGAGGGTCGATGATGATCGTTCTTGCGTTCGATTTGTTTTTGCTTTCTACGTAATGGTGAATCAGACCGCCGCCAGACATACGAGTCTCGGCAGGGTTGTTACCAAATTGGATGTTAAGCTTGGTGTTCTCTAGGTCAGAGAAAGAGTTGTTGTTTGCCCAACCACCGTAGGTGTAGCTCAAGCCTTTCGCGATTTGCGCCGTTGAGTAGTCACCGTAATGGTTTAGGTAACCACCACTTAAGTTCATTAGACGAGCAATCAGCGTTTGAGCTGGTGGCCAAGACTTAGTTACCGTACCGCCAAGCGTACCAGTACCGTAGTTTAGGTAGATGGTGTCGTTACCGTAGTCTTTGATAAGACGTTGCATGGTGCCAGCGACTTCGTCGTAAGCCTCTTCCCAACTAATACGTTTAAACTTGCCTTCACCACGTTTACCAACACGTTTCATTGGGTATTTCAGGCGATCTGGGTTGTAAACACGGCGGCGCATAGAGCGACCACGTAGACAAGCACGAACTTGGTGATGACCGTATTCGTCAGTACCTGTGTTGTCTGTTTCTACGTATTTGATTTCACCGTTTTGTACATGCATACGTAATGGGCAGCGAGAGCCACAGTTTACTGTACATGCACTCCATACGATTTTCTCATCCACATTCTCAGCAACCGCAGCCGCTACGGGTTTGGATTTGAAAGGTAACGCAATACCGCCAGCGAGTGCAGCTGCGCTGCCTACTGCAGAAGAAGCCTTCATGAAGCCTCTTCGAGTAAGATTCATTACCCCAGATTCTTTCTTATTCGTCATTCTAAGATGCCTATTGTTATTGATGGCTAGCACTTTATAGGTAGTTTTGTTTTTGTCTTTTAATTTTTAAATATTGATTGATTGGCATCAAATAAGAGCGAAATTTAAATGTTATGAATCGAATGTATAAAATGGATCAAAGAATGAAATGTATTTATTAATATAATTATCTTTAAACCTATAACGGTATAAATAATAATGATTATCGATACGCATAAATTATTGGGTTCGCTATTTTATCAAGCGACAAGTAAAGAACAGTTGATCACCATTGTCGAAGCTTTGGTGGAGAGTGAAGTGCTCTCCGAAGAATGCTTGATCGCATTGAGAAGTGAAGACGAAGATGCACTTTCAGCGGAGTTTAGCCGCCTGTTTGAAGGCGTTGGCGACATGCCAGCTCCGCCTTGGGGGTCTGTTTACCTAGATAAAGACCGCGTTGTGTTCGGTGCTTCTACTGTAGAGTATCGACAGTTTTTAGAGTTGAATCAGATTGAATTAGACACGGGCTTAAGAGAACCGGAAGATCAATTTGGTTTAATGTTATTCGCCCATGCGTATTTGTTAGAGAATAATAATATTGATTCATCGCGTGAATTATTGGAGATCCATTTATTAACTTGGTCTCGTGTTTATTTGGAGAAATTAAATACAGCATCAGAACTATCTTTTTATAAGAAGCTATCAACTGATGTAATAGATTGGCTTAAATACCTAGCATCTGAATATAAAATAAACGTTGTTCCTAAAAAGTTATATATCGACTAATGTCTGAACAAATAAATTCAAATAGACGCGGTTTCTTAACTCGACTTTCTAAACCGGTTAAAGCCGCCGCGAATTATGAAGAGAAGTCACAGCGCTCGTATGCAAGGCCGCCAAGAGCGGTCGATGAGGTGCTGTTTGAGCGTCTTTGCGACGGTTGTGGATTGTGTGAGCAAGCGTGTCCGAATAGCGTTATTGAGATGCTAGAGGGCAGTGCGCTGCTGAATTTGGATTACAACAGTTGTTCTCTGTGTAACAAGTGCAGTGAAGCGTGCCCGACCGGCGCACTTCATCCAACTGTCTCGCCTTATATCGACCTCAAGCCTAGCTTTGCTGATAGCTGTAATAACTACATGCAAATGGACTGTTCAGCATGCCAAGCTGCTTGTTCAGCAAGTGCGATTCAAATCGAAGCAGGGGAGTTGCCTACGGTGGACAAAGATAAGTGTAACGGCTGCGGAGAGTGCCGAAGCGCTTGTTACATTGGCTCAGTGACTTTGAATCTTATTCAGTAGTAAACGTCTGGTTTGGCTTTGTGGCAGCGAGCTAGCAGAAAGGCTTTGGTTGAGTGAGTGGCGAGTCGTCTCAGATACCTAAAGACATAAATAAAAAAGGGTCCGCATTCCTAAAAGAAGCGGACCCTTTTTAATTCTTATTGAAGTTATTCGAGCAAAGCGACCTAAATCCAGTTGGCTTATGCGCGTTTTTGCTTGCTTCTATGAATAACGTTACTTAGCGATAGCTCAGTCTTTGCTTTACAGATGCATGGCAAAATTTCATTGGCTTGTGTGTAAGCCATAGCAAAACCAACGTACTCGACTTCACCAGAATCCAACGTACAGCGGCAAGCGCCACAGTGGCCATCTCGGCAGTTGTATTCTGGCTCTAACCCCGCTTGTTCCATTGTTTCCAATAGAGTGTTTGAAGGGTTAGATTCAATAGAAGTCAGCTTGTTGATTTTGATTGTTGGCATTACAGCTCAAACCCTTCAAAGTCGTCAGCTTTTACTTCGTTGTCGATTTGGCCAACTAGGTAAGAACTGATTTCAGCTTCTTGTGGAGCAACTTGAACGTTATCTGAAGACAACCAAGCGTTGATCCATGGAATTGGGTTCGACGTTGCTTCTGGGTAAGCGGTACCTAGACCAACAGCCTGCATACGGATGTTAGTGATGTACTCAACGTATTGGCAAAGAATATCTTTGTTTAGACCAATCATAGAACCATCTTTGAATAGGTATTCTGCCCACTCTTTTTCTTGCTCAGCCGCTTCTTTGAATAGGTCGAAACACTCTTGCTTACACTCTTCAGCGATCTGCATGAATTCGAAGTCATCTTGGCCATTACGTAGCAAGTTGATCATGTGCTGTGTACCAGTAAGGTGAAGTGCTTCATCACGAGCGATTAGCTTGATGATCTTCGCGTTACCTTCCATTAACTCACGCTCAGCGAATGCAAATGAACATGCAAAGCTTACGTAGAAACGAATCGCTTCCAGTGCATTTACAGACATTAGGCATACGTAAAGCTTCTTCTTCAGGTCGTGAAGTGAAATCTTAACGTCTTCGCCGTTGATGTTGTGGTTTCCTTCACCGTAGCGGTGGTAGTCAGCCGTCAGCTTGATCAAGTCGTCGTAGTAAAACGCGATGTCTTTCGCACGTTTCAGGATCTCTTCGTTTTCAACGATGTCGTCAAATACTACGCCTGGATCATTCACGATGTTACGGATGATGTGCGTGTATGAACGAGAGTGAATCGTTTCAGAGAATGACCAAGTCTCAATCCAAGTTTCAACTTCTGGCAGTGATACCAAAGGAAGTAGGGCAACGTTAGGGCTGCGGCCTTGGATAGAATCTAGAAGCGTTTGGTACTTCAGGTTAGAGATGAAGATGTGCTTTTCATGCTCTGGAAGCTTGTTGTAATCGATACGGTCGCTAGACACGTCTACTTCTTCTGGACGCCAGAAGAAAGAAAGCTGCTTTTCGATCAACTTTTCGAAGATTTCGAATTTCTGTTGGTCGTAACGTGCAACGTTTACCGACTGACCCAAGAACATTGGTTCTTTTAGTTGGTCATTTTTTTGTTGAGAAAAAGTACTGTAAGCCATAAATGCCTCAAATCCTTTAAAGACCCGCAATAAAACGGACCCTGTTAATGCTTTAAACCCAGAGAAGATAACTTCTCTGGGGTCTTAATGTTTATTGCGGTTTAGATCTTACAACCGCCGCCTTCACAATCTTCTTCCGGCACTTGAACTGCATCGCCTTGGTCGTCTTTAGCACCATCACGAGTGTTATGGTAGTAAAGTGTCTTAACACCGTACTTGTACGCTGTTAGCAAGTCTTTAAGCAGCTGCTTCATTGGTACCTTACCGCTGTCGTAAACACTTGGATCATAGTTAGTGTTTGCAGAGATAGCTTGGTCAACGAATTTTTGCATGATACCCACTAAATGCAGGTAACCGTCGTTAGTACCAATGTTCCAAAGTAGCTCGTAGTTGTCTTTAAGATTTAGGAAATCTGGAACAACCTGCTTCAGGATACCGTCTTTCGACGCTTTAACTGATACATAACCACGTGGTGGCTCGATACCGTTAGTCGCGTTCGAGATTTGAGACGAAGTCTCAGAAGGCATAAGCGCTGTTAGCGTAGAGTTACGCAGACCGTGCTCCATGATCTCTTCACGTAGCGTGTCCCAATCGTAGTGCAGCGGCTCTTCACATACTAAGTCGATATCTTTTTTGTAAGTATCGATTGGCAGTAGGCCTTTCGCGTAGTTGGTCTCGTGGAAAGATGGGCAACGGCCTTGCTCTTTCGCTAGTTCAACAGACGCTTTTAGCAAGTGGTATTGAATTGCTTCAAAAGTACGGTGAGTCAGGCCATTTGCACTGCCATCAGAGTACTTAACACCATTCTTCGCTAGGTAGTATGCGTAGTTGATTACACCCACACCTAGAGTACGACGGTTCATTGTCGACTTACGAGCTGCTGGAAGCGGGTAGTCTTGGTAATCAAGTAGTGCATCTAGAGCACGAACAACCAGTTCAGAAAGTTCAGCCAGATCGTCTAGCTCGTTGATTGCGCCTAGGTTGAACGCCGAAAGCGTACATAGTGCAATCTCACCTTCGTCATCTTCTACGTTAGAAAGCGGCTTAGTTGGTAGCGCGATTTCTAGACATAGGTTCGATTGACGAACAGGTGCTACTTCAGAATCAAACGGGCTGTGTGTATTACAGTGGTCAACGTTCTGAATGTAGATACGACCAGTAGAAGCACGCTCTTGCATTAGCAGAGAGAATAGCTCAACGGCTTTAACCGTTTCACGCTTCACTGAAGGATCGTTTTCGTACTTCACGTAAAGTGCTTCAAAACGCTCTTGGTTTTCGAAGAACGCGTCGTAAAGGCCAGGTACGTCTGAAGGAGAGAACAGGCTGATGTTGCCACCTTGAACTAGGCGAGAGTACATAAGCTTGTTCAGCTGTACGCCGTAATCCATGTGACGAACACGGTTCTCTTCAACGCCGCGGTTGTTTTTCAGTACTAATAGAGACTGAACTTCACCGTGCCATAGTGGGTAGAACACTGTTGCTGCGCCGCCACGAACACCACCTTGAGAACAACATTTTACTGCTGTTTGGAAGTATTTGTAGAAAGGGATACAGCCAGTGTGGAACGCTTCACCATTACGGATTTCAGAACCAAGCGCACGGATACGACCTGCGTTGATACCAATACCAGCACGTTGAGATACGTAACGAACAATTGAGCTTGCTGTTGCGTTGATAGAATCAAGGCTGTCACCACACTCAATCAGTACACATGAACTGAATTGACGAGTAGGCGTACGTACACCAGACATAATTGGTGTAGGCAGAGAAATCTTAAACGTAGACGAGGCGTCGTAAAAACGTTTGATGTAGTCAAGACGAGTCGATTTCGGGTATTTACCGAATAAACACGCAGCAACTAAAATGTAAAGGAACTGAGCACTCTCGTAGATTTCTTTTGTTACACGGTTCTGTACGAAGTATTTACCTTCAAGCTGCTTAACCGCCGCGTAAGAAAAGTTCAAGTCACGCTTGTGGTCGATGTACGCGTCAAGCTCTTCGAATTCAGCTTTCGTGTAGTCTTCCATTAAGTGGCTATCGTATTTACCCATATCAACCAGTTTTGCAACGTGGTCATAAAGTGCAGGCGGCTCGTATTCACCGTACGCTTTTTTACGTAGGTGGAACACTGACAGACGTGCTGCTAGATATTGGTAATCAGGAGTCTCTTCAGAGATTAAATCCGCTGCTGACTTGATGATTGTCTCATGAATGTCAGTCGTGGTAATGCCATCGTAAAACTGAATGTGAGCTTTCAATTCTACTTGTGATACAGAAACATTGTGCAAGCCTTCAGCTGCCCATGTGATCACTCGATGGATTTTCTCTAAATCGATCGTTTCTTTGCGCCCGTTACGCTTGGTAACAGTAAGTTGTTGGTTCATTCTGCTTAATTTCCCTAACAAAACTGAACAAGGCCGTGTTTTTGTGTATTTCTGTGTAATTTTTGTAAATTACGTTTCGGCTTTGTGATCTTGGTCTACCCATATATTGTAGTTCAAACACAACATATAGGGGTCATTTGTTTGTTGGGTTACAAGATAGTGCTACAACTGATATTTTTCAAGGTAAAGAAATGGTGTTGCTTGTGGATAAGTGGTGGATTGAAAAAAAACTGTAAGTGACCACTAACTGATGACGTTAGACGTGACTTGATTGTACAAAAGTCGCCTTTTAAGGATGCTTTATTTTTGCACGCCCATAAAAAAAAATCCCTTGATCTTTGGGCAAAATAGGCAATGGATTTTGGACGATTAAATTTAAATCGAGGTGGTCAAAATGGAAGCTAGCGCACGAAATTTAGACTGAAAAAAGTCGCAAACTTATGGTAATTGCAACTCTTTTCATTCGTCTTTTTAACAAAATATTTTACGGTAGGGCTACCGATATTTTTTAGCCCAAGTTTTGAGTGTGAACGATGTAGTTCACATCGACTTTTTGGCCTAAACGGTAGGTGTTCGTTAACGGGTTATAGTGCAGTCCTGTAATCCCTAATTCTTGAAGCGGAGTGTTATCAACCATTTTGATAAGCTCAGCAGGGCGAATGAACTTTTCGTGGTCGTGAGTACCTTCTGGCACAATCTTAAGTAACTTCTCTGCACCAACAATAGCGAACAGGTAAGACTTAAAGTTACGGTTCAATGTTGAGAAGAACACATGGCCGCCCGGTTTCACTAATTTTGAACAAGCCGAGATAACTGATTGTGGGTCAGGAACGTGCTCTAGCATTTCCATGCACGTCACCACATCGTAAGTGTGTGGGTTTTGCTCTGCATGGTCTTCAATGGTGCTTTGGATGTAATCGAGCTTGGTGCCGGTTTCTAATGCGTGCAGACGAGCGACTTCTAGCGGTTCTTTACCCATATCTAGTCCGGTGACTACCGCACCCTCTACTGCCATGCTTTCAGCAAGAATACCGCCGCCGCAGCCAACATCGAGAACTTTCTTACCAAAAAGGCCTTCGGTTTTCTCTAGCACGTAATTTAAGCGCAACGGATTGATTTGATGTAGTGGCTTAAACTCGCCTTCTAGATCCCACCAGCGCGACGCCATGTCTTCGAATTTTTTGATTTCTGCTGGGTCTACGTTCTGTGATTTAGTCATAATCGGCATTTCCAAGTTAAATAATGCATCCATGAAATTGCAGGCATTATAACTTGCCTTTTCCTGCTGACCAGAAGATCTACAATTTTGCTAGTTTATTGGGTGTAAAGTGACCATGTTTCAGCAAGATATGACGCTGAGGTGCAATTTCTCATCAATAGATTGGCTACAAGGGTCACAAGATGGTAAAAGGAGAGGGAAAGTGATGCCTCCGTAGGTAAATTTGTGTTATATTTTTCGGTCTTATACGTATTCAAAAATACGATCTGACTATAGAGGGAAAATGGCTCTATGAGCGATCTAGCGAAAGAGATCACGCCCGTAAATATTGAAGATGAGCTTAGAGGTTCATACCTAGACTACGCGATGTCCGTCATCGTTGGTCGTGCCCTTCCAGATGTGCGTGATGGCCTAAAACCAGTACACCGCCGCGTTTTGTTCGCGATGAATGTACTAGGTAATGATTGGAACAAAGCATATAAAAAGTCTGCTCGTGTAGTAGGCGATGTAATCGGTAAATATCACCCACACGGTGATAGTGCGGTATACGAGTCAATTGTTCGTATGGCTCAGCCGTTTTCACTACGCTATATGTTAGTCGATGGCCAAGGTAACTTTGGTTCGGTTGACGGCGATTCAGCTGCGGCAATGCGTTATACCGAAGTTCGTATGTCAAAAATAGCTGGTGAGCTATTAACGGATCTTGATAAAGATACGGTTGACTTCGTTCCTAACTATGATGGAACCGAGCAAATACCAGCAGTTTTACCAACAAAAATACCAAACCTATTGGTTAACGGTGCTTCTGGTATCGCAGTAGGTATGGCTACCAACATCCCGCCACATAACCTTGGCGAAGTTGTTGATGGCTGTTTAGCATTTATCAATAATGAAGACATCACTATTGATGAGCTAATGGACTACATCCCGGGTCCAGACTTCCCGACAGCAGCATTAATCAGTGGCCGTAAGGGCATCGTTGATGCATATAAGACTGGTCGTGGCAAAGTTTACATGCGTTCGCGCGCGAACATTGAAATGGAAAAGAACGGTAAAGAAACAATTATCGTTACTGAAATTCCATATCAAGTGAACAAAGCTCGTCTGATCGAGAAGATTGCAGAACTTGTAAAAGACAAGAAAGTTGAAGGCATCAGTGCACTGCGTGACGAATCTGATAAAGATGGTATGCGTATTGTTATTGAATGTAAGCGTGACGCTGTCGGTGAAGTTGTACTAAACAACCTTTACTCACAAACTCAACTGCAAACAACTTTCGGCATCAACATGGTTGCTCTGAACAACGGCCAACCACAACTTTTCAACATTAAAGATATGTTGAAGTGTTTTGTTGATCACCGTCGTGAAGTTGTGACACGTCGTACTATCTTCGAATTGAAGAAAGCGCGCGACCGTGCACATATCTTGGAAGCTCTATCTTTAGCGCTTGCAAACATTGATGAAATCATTGAACTGATCAAGAACGCACCAACACCAGCAGAAGCTAAAGTTGGTCTAGTATCTCGTGGTTGGGATCTTGGTAACGTTGCATCAATGCTTGAACGTGCTGGTACTGATGCAGCTCGTCCAGATTGGCTTGAAGACCAATACGGTATCCGTGATGGTCAATACTTCCTAACGGAAACTCAAGCGCAAGCTATTCTAGAACTTCGTCTTCACCGCCTAACTGGCCTTGAGCACGAGAAGATCCTAGACGAATACAAAGCACTTCTAGAAGAGATCGCTGAGCTAATGCATATTCTTGCAAGCACTGAGCGTTTGATGGAAGTTATCCGTGAAGAACTTGAAGCGGTACGTGATATCTATGGCGACGAACGTCGTACAGAAATCACAGCAGCGGTTCATGACATCGACATGGAAGAGCTAATTGCTCAAGAAGACGTTGTAGTAACGCTTTCTAACGCAGGTTACGTTAAGTACCAAATCCTAAGCGACTACGAAGCTCAGCGTCGTGGTGGTAAAGGTAAGAGTGCAACTAAGATGAAAGATGAGGATTACATTGAGCGTCTGCTTGTTGCTAATACTCACGATAACATCTTATGTTTCTCTACTCGTGGTAAAACGTACCGCCTGAAAGTTTACCAACTGCCTCAAGCAAGCCGTACCGCTCGTGGTAAGCCTATCGTTAACATTCTTCCTCTAGAAGAAGGTGAGCGTATTACGGCTATCCTGCCTGTTTCTGAGTTCTCTAACGAGAAATTCATCTTCATGGCAACAGGCGACGGTACCGTTAAGAAGACATCACTGGATCAATTCGCAAACGTACGTGCTAACGGCCTAATCGCAGTTAACCTACGTGACGATGATTCACTGATTGGCGTTGATATTACTGATGGTAATAGCGACATCATGCTGTTCTCGAAGTCGGGCAAAGTTGTTCGCTTTAACGAGGACAAAGTACGTCCAATGGGTCGTACTGCCTCTGGTGTTCGTGGTATGAAGCTTCCAGAAGACGATCAAGTGGTTTCACTGATTGTTCCTTCAAACGAAGGCGATATCCTAACTGTGACTCAAAACGGTTACGGTAAGCGTACTGAGCTGGCTGAATACCCAACGAAAGGCCGTGCAACGCAAGGTGTAGTATCTATCAAAGTCTCTGATCGTAATGGCCCAGTAGTTGGTGCTGTTCAGGTTGAAGAAGGCGATGAAATGATGATGATCACCGACGCAGGTACACTAGTACGTACTCGCGTAGCGGAAGTAAGCCAAGTTGGTCGTAACACTCAAGGTGTAACACTGATTCGTACTGCTGAAGACGAGAATGTTGTAGGTCTACAACGTATCGACGAAGTGGAAGAAGCGGAGATTGTTGAAGGCGAAGGAACTGAAGAAGCAAATGCTGACGCGGTAAACGCTGAAACGGCTGTTGTTTCTGAATCAAGTGAAGAGCAAGCATCTGATGCTTCTGACTCTGAAAGTGATAGCGAGCAAGACACTGAGTAATCTCGATTACGTTAAGTAATTAAGCTTACCAATGAAAAAACCGAGCCTAAGTGCTCGGTTTTTTATTGCCTGTCATTTCACTTTTTTTCTCTTCTCTTCTCA
>NZ_JACJFF010000072.1:0-25001 GCF_014164465.1 Vibrio sp. SG41-7
CAGGGCGGGATTCCACTTTGAATAAATATTAGCCAAAGATTATTTTTGAGCGATATTCACCAGACCAACCTGACTTTCTACGTTTGGCAGCCAAGCTATCTTTGTCACTCTCATCCTGCTTTATCGTGTTCAACGCAGCACGATTAAATGCCGCTAAGTGAGCAGCTCCATCTGGGTCTTTTACTTTTAGTTCATCTTCTCTGAATACGACATCAAGAACCCAATGAAGCTGGTTTTCAACCAACCAATGCTCTCTGATTGTCCGAGCAGCAAGTTCAACATCAACTTCTAATGAACTAACATACCAGCGTGAATCTCTTGTTCCTTTTCCATTGCAAGTGCGCTCACTTGCCACTTCAATAAAACTTTTTATATGAGGCCACTTTTCTTTCAACTCAGGTGGAAGATTCGCCTCTATCTGCATGATATTCCGCCATTCTTTGCGACCATGCCCTTTGTTTTCTTGGATACATTCTGCCATGATATCTGGTTGATTATAAACAGCTGAAAAAGCTTCTTTCACATGCCTGAAAAGATTTGGTTGGTTCTTTTTTATCTGAATGGTGAAGTCGCCATTCTTTTCCGTGATTTTCGCCATTGTTGGCGCTAAGCAATGCAGCGAGTCTAAGGTGACTATTGCCTCTTTTAGGACTAAAGCATCTAGAACATCACGAGATAAACTGATTTCTTTACCTTTACCATGAGTAGATTGTTGATAAAGCATTAGCCCACTTTCAACATCATACGCATTGACAACGTGTAACATGCTTTTTAACCCATTTGTTTTAGTTCCACGTAAAGCCTTACCATCTATTGCTAAAACTGATTTTTCTGTTCGAGTTCGTTCAGAATTCAACCATTCAAACAAGGCATCTAGTAAAGCATCATTATCTAACGCACTGATAATGTTAGCAATGCAGTGTCGTTTGGGAATACCATTTTCAAATCCTCGATATTGTCTCAACCAGTCAATTTGGCTTTCACCAAATTCTTGAATGGACTTCCATCCTGTAGCACCACTGAGCACAGCAGAAAATACTAGAAAAACGACATCAACTAAGTCGTGTTTAACGTTAATATCATTACGTGGATCAGGTATGCGGTTAAGGCGTTCAAGAAGTGTCATTTTGTAGGTCGAGTAGTAAATAGATAATGATCCGATCAACAAAATCAGGATTAGTTCAGTCGAAAATAAAGAATATTTAATTCTTTGACATAAGCGAACATAAATCGACCGCATTGTTTGGTATTTAATCAATTAAACCCTACAAATCATATGAGATCTCGCCCTGGTATCGCAGCCCGACTTTGGTTAGGCCAATCATTGCTTTAACCAAGATCACAAATATCAATGAGCGCTGTGTTGCATATTTTATTTTTGAGTTATTTTCCTGCCGCCAATCATAAAGGAAAAATAATAATGAAAAAAACAATAGCGTTAGTGTCTGTAACCGCCTGCCTAAGTCCGTTTGCTTATGCTGATAATAGTAACGTTATCACCGGTGAATCACCTGAAGGTGTCTACGTTCAATACCAATCAACTAACCAAGTTAACGAGTCGATGAAGCAAGAGGGTTTTGCACTGCATCGCTGTGGTATCAATACGCTTCGTAATGATATTCAAGTTAATCAAGATTTAGATGTTCCTCACAGTCAGATCCAATGTGTGTATTCTAAACCGGGTCAATCAACGAGTGATGAATCTGAATTGCTCTATTGGCACTTGAACATTCTTTACAGCATGGAGAATGAGAACTTCATTGCTGAGAGTGAATTTGCTGAGCGTTATACCAGCGAGATCTATACCCATAGCCCTGAATACCTTCTAGATATTGGCCCAAATTATTACCGTCAGCGCTCGGAAGTTGAAGCTTTGGGAAGGTAGGTGAATGTAACCTACAAAAAATCTATTACTTTAGTGCGCCTACGGAAGAGTCATACTTGTCAGATATAGCATCTTGCCCTGTATATAAGGCCGACGGTGAGCTTTCTGGTAATATTACAGTGGAAATTAATCATACCCCGGCTAATTTGAGTTACAGTGAGCGACTTGTTAATTTTTATGCAATTTAATAAATGACTGTATAGTTAATAATTTAAAAATTAGAATTGACTTAGAATGCATGTTGGAATTGACGTTTATTCGCATACGCTAATTAAGCTAAGTCACATCTAATTGTGAAAAAGGGTTGGTATTAATAACCAACCCTTTTAATTATATTTTTGATGAGTACTCGGTTAGAACTTAACTTGGTAGTTTACGTTGTAAGTTCGGCCACGACCTTTGTAGTCATACGCTGCTGAATCGTAATGTGACGCGTAGACGATTTGAGCACGTTGACCCCAAATGGTGGTGTAGTCTTTATTCAGTAGGTTTTGAATACCGAAACCTAAGCTCCCCACTGGAAGCTGGTAGGTACCAACTAAGTCAAAGACGGTATAGCCGTTAAGTTTGTTTTGATCGTCATCTTCGTAATCAAACATCGTTTGGCTTTGTACTTTGACAGAAAGGTCTGTGTCATACCAACCTGCCCAAGCATTGGCTTTTGAAGTGCTGGCTTCGCCCGCGGTAAAGTCTTTCCAACCGTCATCGCCTTTCACTTCTGAAATCACGTAGTGACCTGATGCGCCTATCTGAATGTTCTCATGCACCCAGTAAGAGGCCATCGCTTCTAAACCATAGACACGCTTTTTATCGTCGATTTCTTCGATAAGTAGTGTGTTCTTGTCGTATTTAACTGATTTATCAGATTGTGAATAGTACGCCGCGGTTTGCAGGTTAAAATCACCATTATCAAGGCGGTAACCTAACTCAAAGCTGTTGGTTTTGATGCCAGACATTTTCGAGTCATTAACGTTGATGCTGTCGTTAAGTTTCCAGTGATCGCCAACTAGGGTGTAGTCGCCTTGTCCGTAGTATTTCGCTGGGTCAGCAAGATCAAAACCTTGTGAGAAGTTTGCCCATACTTGAGATTCGTTGGTGAGGTGGTAGATCGTACCGAGATTAAATAGACCAACGCTGTAATCGGTTTCACCGCCAGGTACTGCGTCGGCTGTAGTGCCGTTGCCAGCTGCAATTTTCTTCTGTTGGCTGTAGCCAACAAAATCATCAATCTTGTTAGACATGTATTGGTAGCGGAATCCACCTTCTACCGTCCAGTCATTCGTGATCGCATAATCAGATTGAACAAAGCCCGCGATAGAGCTGACTTTAACCCCAGCGTAACGGCCGACCTTCGCGTAAGTTTTGTTGATCAAGTTACCTGAATTGTTCGCAATCGTCGGATCGTAAAGCGCTTGGTTGCTGTCTAGTTGGTCTTGATACGCATCGATACCATAGACAACATTGAATTTATTGAAGCTCTTAGCCAGTGCTGTTTTTAATGCAATAACATCGGTAATTTGCTGACCAGAAGATTGGAAATAAGGTGTGTAAGTTTGGTCTTCTTTACGGTACGAAGCTTCAGCAATCAACTGATGGCCAAGGAACTGATCATCGACGTAAGAGGCGCTAAGCATAATACGTTCGGTGCCATGTTCACGGTCAGAATCAAAGCCTTTACGTACGTCAACAAAGCCGCGGCCGACAATGTACAGGCCGTAAGGTGAGTCTTGTTGGCTATCGTAATATTGTGCAAGGAAGTTGAGTTTCTTCGTGTCAGAGAGGTTCACGCCTACCGTCGTTAGGAAGTCGACCGTCTTATTGAACTGTAGTGAGCCTTGAGAAATATCAGGGGTAACGATGTCGCCATTAGCATCGAAAAAGCCTTGTGTTTCGGTGTAAACCACAGAGGTGCGCGCTTGAACTTTGTCGCTACCGCCAGAGATAGATTGACCGACTTTGTAATCGAAATCTTCTCCAGAATTAAAGCCAGTTGAGCTTCCAACAAAGGATTCAAACTCTAACTCTTCACCTTGCGCTTTTTTGGTGATGATGTTGATCACACCGCCTGAAGCTCCTGCACCATAAATTGAAGTTGCACCAGACAGTACTTCGATTCGTTCAATGTTAAATGGGTCGATGGAGTCTAAGTGACGGCTTATTGGACGAGATGATTGAAGTGATACCCCATCAATCATAACGAGCATCTTACGGCCACGCAGATTCTGACCATAGTTAGTACGAGCACCGCTGCTTACATCTAGAGAGGGAATGTTTGCCGATAGAATCTCGCCTAGTGATTTACCACCACGATATTCCTGTTCAATTTTATCGGAGTCGATGTACCAAACTGTACCCGGAATGTCACTGATCGCTTTAGGAGTACGACTAGAGACAACCACCATTTTGTCTTCGGTTGTGTATTCTTGTGCTTGGGCTGTAAACACTGTGCTGGCAGCGACAATCGCTAGTGCAACAGTGGAAAGCTTGAAACTTCCTTTTTCGGTTTTCATTTTGTTCTCAATCTTGATCAATAAAAGGCTGCACAAAGACTCATATCTGTGCGGTGACTTTGTTGTTTTTATAAGTAATTAAGCGTTCATCTTTACTGGTCAGTAATAAATGAAGCCTCTTAAATTAGAAAAGAGGTGAACGGTGGTCATTACTTATGACCTTAAACATACTCATCTCGATATCTTCCAAGCTTGTATACGTTCACGTTCATGTCACTTAAACGACAATCAATTCAAAACAAAAGCACGAAGCATTATCGTTAAGCTTATCAACTCTAAATAAGAATCATTATTATTGTATTTTTGTTGCGAAAATACAATATGGAAGTGCAATTTTCTTTTATAGATTTGGAATCAGTGGTTGGGCGACGTTGTTAGCCGTAGAAGAAAAATAGGGCTAGAGCCTTGTGCTGTATGTGTTGAAGTGGGCGCTAAGCCTAAAATTTAACGGGCGCTAATCGTAGGTGTTATCGTGAGAGTCAGGAAGAAAACGATGTTTGTGACGATAGAGGGACACGATAAAGGGCAGCCATGATTTGACTGCCCAAGTGATTAACTGTTTTTTGCCATGATACTGTTGATTAAGCTTTCTCGCTGTTCCATAGAGACATTCATTACGTCGTTGTAGGTGCGTTTCATGACGCGAATATCATTTTCCAGTAGCTGAGCTAGCTTTGTTGATGCTACGTGATTGTTACCTTCAAGTACTAATTCAATGATCTCTAGGCGTCGCTGACACGATTTAATGACTGATGATTGGATGTGCATCGAAACCAGGTCAGTCGCTTTACGAAGGCGATTATGTTGCTGCATGGTGCTCAATAAGAAGCGATTTCCTGAACATGCGGCAAGCTGCTCGTGAAACTCGGCACTGAGGCTAAAGAGTTGGCTGGCGTTAACAGATTCTGGGTTCGTAATGGCTTGCACATGGCGCTCTTGGCAGCCTTCCAGATCGGAACCATCAAGTATCCATGTTGGTTCGAGTAGGCCTGCTGGCTCGAAAATGAGTCGACATCGATAGCTTTCAGTGTGCCTTTCTAATGTATTTAAAACACCATCAAGCTGCCATTTGTATCCTGGGCTACGGCGAAAAATACCATCGTTTTCTAGCAGGCGCAGTACGCTTTGCATCTCACCACGGTTGGCATCATAACGTTGTTGCAGGTCTTTTTCGGAAAACGACTGACCTAACTCACTAAAGAATAAATCCATGAGTACACGAAGGTATAATTGTTCTTGGCGAGGTTGTTGGTCGTTGTCTTGGCCTGAAATTTCAATATCTGCTGCATCGGTTTGCAACACCGAACCCTTGTAAGGGACTACTTTAGTGATGCCTTGCGCTGACAAGTGCTTTAACACCGCTCGAATGGGGCTTCTCGATACTTCGAATTGTTGTGCCAATGACGATTCGTTCAGGCTGCTGCCCGCTTTCGCGTTGTCGGCTTTTAGCCTCGTGATGACCTTGAATAACAAATCTTGTTGGAGCTTTGTAATTGTTGTTATGTCCATGACGCTCAGAGTATGTGTTTTATCTTGGTTTCATGGTAAACACAAAAAGGTTTAAATACCATAAATTGTGTTTCTGTAACCAAAAGACAATGCTGATAAGTTTGTTGGTAATTGAACGGTTTGTCGGTAATTGAATAGTTTTTTGGTTATTGATAAGTCTGTTGGCAAGTGTGTTAATTAGGGGGCTAGAAGGGAGCCCCGCTTAAAGCCTTGACTTCAAACGGGGGAGCTGCGGGTAAAGTGACTTATAAATTGCGCCTATTTTCTCATTAGATAGAGGAAGTAACCGCCACCAAGAAGAGAGGCTAATAACCCCGCAGGGAATTGCCATGGGAACCATAATGTTCGGCCAATCCAGTCGGCAGCAACCATGATAATAGCGCCTAATAATGCTGCAGTGAGCATTTGAGGAATCGCGCGATATTGATGAAGCGAACGCGCCATGTGTGGCGCCAATAATCCAATGAAACTCAATGGACCAATTACGATGGTGCACAGAGTTGTTAGTGCCGCGACTAGCAAAAGCAAAGCCAATCGAACAGCGGTTGTGTTCATACCTAGGTTGCTTGTGGTGACGTCACCTAAGTTAATCAGCTCTATCCAGCGATTCAAAGACAGCGCCACTGCACTTATGATGGCAACCCCAACGGCGAGCAAAATGACATCTTGATTAGCGACTAAATAAGTCGATCCGGAAAGCCAAGTCAGTAGCGCGGTTGCATTCTCGTTCCCAGAACTCATCGCAATGCGCAGTAAAGCGTCGAGCCCCGCACTTAGCGCGATACCTGTTAACAAGGTTTGAGTGGGAGCGAAATTGTGTTTTCTACCCATCAACCAAACCAATGCCGTCACCGACGTCGCGCCTAGCGTGCCGAGCAGCATTTGCTCTTCTCGGCTGACAGCTGTGCCAAATAGTGTGCCGAGCACTAACGCCAGAGCAGCCCCTGAGCTGATCCCCAATACTTCGGGGCTCGCCATCGGGTTGTTTGAGATACGTTGAATAATTGTGCCCGCAAACGCAAGCCCGATACCGGCTAATAACGCAACCAACACGCGAGGTATACGCAGATCGAATAGCGATGGGTTGAGTTCAACATTCCAACCGAACTGGTTTTTACCTACTGTAAGGGCAAGAACACACATTACCATCAACAGCACTGACATCACGGTCAGTACTTTGCGCGTATCGGCGAATTTGTAGTGCTCAATGGTTTCACTGCGATTTTTGAGGTCGGACTGCAGCTTAGTTCGCTGCAGTAACCACAATAAGAAGGGAGCACCAAGCAGTGCCGTCATTGCGCCAGTAGGGAGCAGTTCGCCACCAAAGCCGGAGAATGGCTGAATCACTAAGTCTACAATTAGTAGAATGAAGCTACCCACCAACCCACTGACTAGAATCTGTTTCGCCAGTGCTCTTACACCGAGAAGCCTAGCGATAGCAGGAGCCACAATGCCAACGAATCCGATTAAGCCCACTTCACTGACCACGGCTGCGGTTATAAAAATGGCCAATGATAAGCAAAGCAATTTGATTTGTTTGATGTTGACACCAAGTGATGTCGCAACATTGTCACCGAATTGCAGCGCTGATAGTGGGCGTTGTAAAACCAGCAATAACAAAGTCGATATAGAGACTAGCGGAAGTAAGATCTGCACGCTCGACCAGTCATTCTGATTCAGTACACCGGCGCCCCAAACAAAAATACTGGTAAGTCGTTGTTCATGTAACATGAGTAACATGGTGTTGAGTGAGCCTAAAAACAGGCTGACAACCATACCGGCTAACACCATGTGTAATGGCGAAAAGCCTCGTGCAGAACTTAAGGTAAAGACTAGGCCTGTTGCAAGGCAGCCCCCAATGAAAGCGGGAATAAACCCCGGGATCGCCAGGTTGGCAGGTATTAAAAGGATTCCCAACACCATGCCGAGTTCTGCGCCCGCAGCAACACCCAATGTGGTAGGTGAGGCGATGGGGTTACGCAGTACAAATTGCATCACACACCCAGCGACGGCCAGTGCGAAACCACAAATCAGTGCGACAGCGAGCCGAGGTAAATAGGTTAGGTGGGTAATCAGATGCTGATAGTTTGAAGAATCAAAGTGAAACAGCGTATCCCAAATCAAGCCAACCCCTTGAGAGTAAGGAGCGGTAATTTGCAGTAGCGAGCTGATCAATAAAATAGCAGCGATAGATAGCGCAGCTGCCTTGATATTCAATCGTCCTGTGACGGTTTTTTCGAGCTTGATGGTAGCCATTATTTTTGGGTAAGCAGTTCTGTAATGTTGTCACTAAACCTTTGAGCGGCGATTAGCCCACCGAAGGTCCAGATAGTAGGAAGTTCGTAAACGGAGTCTGTGCGCGTAAACGCCATTGCTCGCCAAAGAGGAGATTGAGTCAGTTGCTTACGCTCTTCTTCCGTCAGTGGGCCAAAGATCATCACATTCGCCTGTTGGTGTTCCGCGAGCCTTTCAGTACCTGTGGTGCTAAAACCCCAGAGGTTGGTCTGCTCTTGCCAATCGTTTTTCAGACCCATGCTGCTGATGGTGGCTTGTGCTAATGAACCTTGGCTATGAATGCGTAACGTTTTGTCGTTGATAAAGCGCGCAAAGATCAGTGGTTTGTCTGAGTTGCCAGCGGCACGGACTTTTTCACCGTTATCGCTTAATCTGTTGCTTGTCTCATCAATCACTTGTTGGGCGCGTTGTTCTTTGTCGAACAGCTTGCCCAAAGATAAAGTGATGTTTGTTGCTGATTCAAGCGGCTGCTTTTTTTTACTGTAGATACTGTAAACCAATACCGGTGCGATTTTATTCAGTTGATGGTATGCCGCCGCCATATGTTCACTGATTAAAATGACATCGGGTTTTAGCTCCGTCAGCAGTTCTAGGTTTGGTTCGCGTCGAGACCCAACATCGGTCACGTTTGAATTCAGTTCGGGTTTCACTACCCACTGTTGATAACCTTGTGCGTCTGCGACACCTTGCAACTCAACGCCTAGGCTCAATACGGTTTCGGTGAGTGCCCAATCTAAAGCCACCACTTTTTTAGGTGTTGCATCGAAAGAGGCACTGCCCATTTCATGTTGGACTTCTAGTGCGTGAGCGTTCTCTATAGCAATGGCATTGAAAGCTAATACCGTGAACAGCATGGTGATGAACTTTTTCACAACAGGTACCTTTTTATTTAAGGGATGTAGCTGATAGGTTGCCCTGTCTCAGGGTGCTTAAAGAGCGCAAGTTCCATTCCGTAGATTTGCATCAGTGTTTCTGGTGTCATCAAATCTTTAGGCGAACCGGAGGCAATCACTTTTCCAGAATGAAGCGCAATCAAATGGTCACTGAATTTGGCGGCCATGTTGACATCATGAAGCACCATGATCACGGTTAAGCCGAGTGACTGATTAAGCTCTCTGATTAAAGCAAGTAATTCATGTTGGTGTGCCACATCGAGTGCTGAAGTTGGTTCATCAAGCAAAATACATTGGCTTTGCTGAGCAAGTAGCATTGCGACCCAAGCTCTTTGTCTTTCTCCGCCAGAAAGCGTTGCGACAAATCGGTCAGAAAAGGCGTTAAGCCCAACCTTTTCAATCGCTTCGTCTACAATGGCGTAGTCGTCTTTGCTGTAACGTCCAAACGCGCCTTTCCATGGGTAACGGCCAAAGCAAACCAGTTCACGAACGGTCACGCCATCAGTAATCGGTGGGTGCTGCGGCAGGTAGGCGACTTGGTGTGCAAATTCAAGGTTACTGTATGAGGCGAGGGGGTGCTCATTGAAGAGAACGTCACCTTCAGTTGGCGTGTTTTGTCGACTTAACAGTTTAATGAGTGTCGATTTGCCACATCCATTATGACCCAGCAAGGTGGTGACCTTCTTTGGTTCAAAGGTCAAAGTCGTTGGCGAAAGGATCTTCTTACCGTCGATTTCGAACGAGGCATTGGTAAGTGTGTACATAATGCAATATGAAGTTGAGTTATGGGCTGCTAGCCGCTAATGTAACACAGTGAAATAAAAATGATAATTATTCGCCAAATCAATCGACTTATCATTGTAGTATGCTCGTGCCCACTACGAGCTGACCAACCTTATCTAGCGCCTTCGATATTATGTCTGTTATACAAAACAAAAAATTTCAACTAATGGCTATTGGCCTTGCTTCGGCTCTTATGGGGATTGGACAAAATGGTTTACTCGTTTCACTGCCTTTTTTAGTGGAACAATCTGCTTTTAGTTTGCCAACATGGTCGATTCTTATCGCGGTAGGGAGCTTACTGTTTCTGCCATCCGCTCCATTTTGGGGAAGGTACAGTGATAAGCATGGCCCTAAAAAAGTGGTTATTCAGGCATTGGTTGGAATGGCGATTAGTTTTGCTCTACTGTGTTTTTTCGCCATGTTCAGTAGCAGTAGCAGCGGCCAGACATTATTGGTTTGTTTCATCGGTTTGCTGGTAGCTAGGATCATCTATGGTTGTACGGTTTCTGGAATGGTGCCCGCGAGTCAGCATTGGGCGTTGCTTCTGTGTGGTAAAAATAACCGTCTTCAGGCCATAACTTCGGTCAGTATCGGATTGAGTGCGGGAAGATTGATTGGGCCTCTTATCTCCATTCTGGTGTTAAAACTGTCGCCTTTTGCACCGCTGATGGTGATGATTCTGTTGCCTTGTGTGGCTTTAGTTGGCGCGATGTTATTGCCAGCACCGAAGATGGAAAGTGGACAAATTGAAGGTAGGGGACAATCTTCTTGGTTACCGAATAAAGCATTACTGCCTTTTTTATCTAGCGGGTTGTTGTTATGCGCGGCAGTAGCGTTACTGCAATACAGTTTTACTCCACTTATTTATTCGGTCACCCATTGGCCTACGGATCAGTTAAGTGACGCGATCGGCATTCTGCTGACCATCAGTGCAGCATGTACATTTGCCATTCAAATCTTGGTCATCAAGAAGAGAACACTGACGCCTTTTACTATGTACTCTTGGGGATCGTTTGGCTTAGTGACGGGATTCTTGATGTTCCTGATACCCAATATTTGGGTGTTTGGCGTTGCGATGATGTTTGCAGCTGGTGGCGCAGCGTTGCTTGTTCCTGCTTACACCTTATTCGCAACGGAGAAGCAAAGCGACGCACCGGGCGCGGCTGCGGGCTATTTATCGATGTCTCATACCACGGGTTACGGCGTAGCATCTTTACTTGCGTTTACGTCGACACTTAGCCCTGTTTATCCTATTTACTTGTGTATAGTATTTGCCATGTTGATTCTGGCAATAACCTACTCTGTGAAAAGAAAGACAAGCGCTGATGCTGTAGAGCAATCCCAATGATGATCGTTTAAAAATGAGTGGGTTACGTACATTACTTGTCTGTTTTTAAATCCGACATGTTCTAATCGTGCATGGTTGAGTTATAAACCACATCTCCTCGCAACACCGTCATCAACACCTGAGTTTTGGCTATTTGTCTTGCCGATATGGTCGTGATGTCTCGGTCGAGAATAGCGAAGTCCGCTGATTTTCCTACCTCAATAGATCCAGTAATGTCGTCGATGCCCAAGCTAGAAGCGGCATTAATCGTGTAAGCGTCGATAGCCGTGTAGATATCAGTTAGGCCTGTTTTACCCATGATTAGGCTATTCGCGATGCCGACTAAAGGGTTGATGTCGTGTACGTTCCAATCACTGCTTAAGGTGATATTCGCGTCGGTCTTGAGAATCGCGTCGAGGTTCATCATGGCTTTAGCACGGCGAGCACCAAGGAAAGTTTCGGCCCATTGGTGTTGATGCCTTGCAACGTAATCAGAGCCGACTTGGAAATCTGCGGTCACGTCTAATTGGCGAAAGCGTGGCACATCTTCATCATTGATTAATTCGACATGGGTTAGGGTGTAGGGCTTGGTTGAACCTTGTTTGCGAATGCTTTCTATCGCATCAAGCGATTCACGAACTGCTCCATCACCAATGGCATGAATGTGGGCGCTAAACCCTATTTTTTCGAGCGCAGTTAGCCACTCTTTCATTTGTTCTGGCGGAATATAGTTCAAGCCATTAGGAGACAGGGGTAGATAGGTATCTAAGTAAGGTGCGAGCGTTTTGGCTGTGCCATTGATAAAGATGCCGTCGCTGTACATTTTCACTTGTTCGACAAGTAGCAGACGACTTTTATCGTCGGAATACATCTTTTCAAAGACTTCTAATTGAGAAGGCATTGCCATCGATGGATACACCCAAGGACGTAGCGATACACGCGCCGTTAAGTCTTGATTTTGCTCGGCCTCTAGCCAAACGTCATACCAACCTCGTTTCCAATACATGCGACCGTCACCAATGGTGGTGATGCCGTGGGCTGCCGCTTCCTCAAGCCCGAACATTAACCCTTGGTAGCTTTGCTCAAACAGTTCGCTTTGGCTGTTCCAAGCCATCTCCATCACTTGATCGCCAGCATTGTCTAATAAGATGCCATTGAGTTTGCCGCTGTCTTGGTCTTTTAAATAAGCGCCACCTTGTGGATCTGGCGATTGCTGGCTGATTCGGGCAATTTTCAGTGCTTTAGAGTTGACCCACATCGAGTGTGAAGTCTGCTCCATGATCACCACTGGGCGATCCGGGAAGATACTGTCGATGATCTCTAGCGGTGTATAGTCAGAGTCGCTATCGAGCGTCGCTTCTAAAGAAAAACCATAACCCATTAGCCAACCTCTGCCATCGGTATCAGCATTGATCTTACACGCTTCTAAGTAGGGGATTTGCTCTTCTAACGTTGCTTCAGAATCCAGTTCACAATTGCCACCCAGCTCTGAGGCGGCTTCAAACACATGGTTATGGTTGTCAATGAATCCCGGCAAAACAAAGGCATTCTCCAAGTCGATGACATCGGTACTCTGGCCTTGAAAAAATTGCGCCTGAGCGTGGTCACCGATGAAGATGATCTTGCCGTTATGGGTAACGATAGAGTCTGACTCGCGATGCCCATATATGTCGGCATTGGTGAAGATCTGGTCTGCGGTTTGGCTTTGAGAAAAAGCCGATGGCACAGTGCCTAGGCTAGCGAATAATGCAATCCATGCAGTGCGTGGCAAAGTGAGCTTATTGTTCATTGTTATTTATTCCATGTTCCACTGTTTAGTAAGTATAGAAAGCGAGTAGCCAGTGTGAAACTCTACATGAATGACAAATAAAAGCCGCGCCTAATCAATAAATTGTGGCTTGAACAAATCTTCAATCACGACTCTTGTTTTAGGCTTTCACACAGATCTTTTTTGTATTCGTCATAAGAGTTATAGCCATAGAGTTTCCAAGTGTGATCACCCTTAATGTTGTGGTTGTAGGTGATCTCGCCTATCCACTGCTGACGTGTGGCAAGAATCATATCGCGGATTTTTAATAATAAAGTGTCCATAGTTGCTCTCCTGGTTAAGTTCACTTGCAGTATATTTAGCGGTGACAACCGGATGAGTATCGTTAGCGCAATGTTCAATACTTTTCAGTCAATGTGCTCATCTCAATGGTTTGATGCGTATACTTTCAATATTAAAACGTCACTGAGCATCGCAATGAAAGGTTACTTGGAAAAAGTGCCACAACGAATTGGCACATCATGGCGCTATAAGAAAATCGTCGAGAACGGTAAAAGCTATGGTTGGCACCGACATGAAGAGTACGAAATAGCGATTCATCGTCACTTTACTGGCCATAGCTTTATTGGGCATCACCAAAGCGATGTGTTTCACAACCACATGATCTTAGTTGGGCCTGATTTACCTCATGCCATCTATTCGGACGAGAGCACTGATGACTCGCGAATATGTGAAACGCACGTAGTTTGGTTTCGCAAAGATTGGATAGAGCAATTGATAGCGTGCTGTCGAGAACTCGAACCGTTACGTGCATTGCTAGAAGATTCAAAGAAAGGCCTGCAGTTTTCGTCCGCTACCGCAGAGAAGGCAACGGAATTGTTAGATAGGGTGATGGAGAAACCACCACACCAACAGTTACTCACCTTATTCTCATTGTTTTCGGTATTACTTGATGACCAAGAGGTGGTGCAGTTGATCAACCCGATCTTTAAGGGCAATGAAGGTGATGAGATCAGCGATAAGTTAGATAAGGTCGAAGCCTTCTTAATGAATCACTTCATTCAAGATATCTCGGTTAACGATTTAGCCAGTCACCTATATATCAGTGAAAGTAGCGTTAGGCGCTTGTTTCAAAAACATTATAAAGAGAGCTTCAGTCAACGGCTTAAAAAAATCAGGTTGAATGTCGCGTGCGACTTGCTGATTAATACGTCATTGCCTGTCAGTTTGATCTTGGAGAAAGTGGGATACGACAACCAAGCTAACTTCAATCGTCAGTTTAAATCCTATAAACAGGTGACACCGACTCAATATCGAATAGCAATGAAACGCCATTGATTCATTCGCAGACTAAACGATTCACATAAGATTCTGAATAAATTACAGTTAAGTGAACTATAAAAATGGATTTAACGTATTACCAAGGATGTAAGTTTATGTTTTCACAAGGCTTACTCGCATTACTAATAAAAACAAGTCGAGGTTAGGATGAAAAAAATATTATTACTGCTTACTGTGATTCTATTGGGTGGTTGTGTCGGCATGCCTGAAACAGTAAAGCCCGTTCAACAGTTCGAGTTGGATAGATACTTAGGGAAATGGTACGAAGTGTCTCGTTTGGATCACTCGTTTGAGCGTGGCTTAGATAACATCAGTGCTGAGTACAGCCTTCGTGATGATGGCGGTGTGAAGGTGATTAACCGCGGCTATTCGGACGAAGATGGCGAATGGAACGAAGCGGAAGGCAAAGCGTATTTTGTCGAAGGCAGCGAACAAGGCTATTTGAAAGTGTCTTTCTTTGGCCCCTTCTACGGAGCTTATGTGGTGTTTGAGTTGGACAAAGAGAACTATCAATACGCGTTTGTTTCGGGCCCAGATACTGACTACTTATGGCTGCTTTCAAGAACACCTGAGGTTGCACCAGAGGTCATGGAGAAATTCAAAGCGATGTCAAAAGAGCGCGGTTTCAATACTGACGAGTTGATTTTTGTGGAGCATGACAATAAGCCTAGTTCTTGATAACAGTTCTAATGCTTAGCTCTTGAGAACAGCTACATTTGATTAAGAAAGGCACCGATGAGCAATTCAACGGTGCCTTTTTTGGTTTGGCTTTGTTTTTTGTGTTTGCTAGCTCGTTAAGTAAGTAACTAACGTTGTCGACGAACCTGCAAAACACTGAGTACCGATAGTGAAATGAAGAATGCAGGGTCGCTCCAGCCAAAGCCAACAAAGATTCCTGTAAACGCTGCATACAGTGTGATGATGGCGCCAAGCATATTCGTAACCACCAAACCTTGGATGAGCTTTTTAGCTGATACGCCGGGTTCAATGTCTCTAAGCAACCAGCTTATCGCTGCGATACCACCCAGAAAGATACTGGTGTGTTGAGAGAGAAAGTAAGCGTACTTATCATTAATTTCCACACCATACATGGGCCACATTACAGTTGGGATAAAAAACAGTGCGATGGCAAACCCTGCGTAAATAATGCCGTGTAGGCTAAGAAAAGTTTTGTTGTTCATTACGTATCTCTCTATTTATTACTTAGCGACTTAGCTATTCAATATCTTTGTTGTCATTCAGCGAATGAACAAGTTTGATTAACCGTTGATTGGGCCTTTATTAATGGTAGTTAATGGCTGATTGACGTCAAAAATCACACCACGCACTTCCTCAACACCCATCTGTTTAAGGCGAGCGCTATGCATCGCTAGGTAAGTCTCTGCACTGAGCTGGTCTTCAAAAAGGTAGACACCACCGCCCAGTTTTTCAGCTTCGTTCTCTGTCCAGATTTTCCAGATCATACCCGGTTCGTTGTTAATAGACTTTGCTAGGTCAACGAGTGCGTTCGACATCTCTTCACCAAATGGGCCGCTAAATTCAAAATCGACTTGTAATAATTTCATGGTTATTTCTCCAAACAGTTACTTGGTATTGCGCTGAGACTCATGGTCATTTCGCAAAACGTAGGGGGCTTGATTGCCTGTTGGAATAGATATTACCTGTAAAAAACAGACAGAAAAGTTCATAATATAGTTAATAACTGTCAGGATTTTAGACCGATGAGATTGAAAACCACCCTCGACCAATGGCAAACGCTTTACGAAATTGACCGTGCAGGCAGCATTCAGGCGGCGGCAGTGCAATTGAACAAGAGCCACACCACGCTGATCTATGCGCTGAGAAAATTGGAGGACCAATTAGGCGTGACTTTAGTGCAGGTTGAAGGTCGTAGGGCGGTCTTGTCGGAGGATGGTAAATCACTGTTGCGCCGTGCAAGCAGTATGTTGGAACAAGCTCGCGAGCTAGAGTTGATCAGTGAACAGCTGGCGAAAGGCGTCGAATCTGAAATCGTGGTCGCCGTGGATCATTTGTGCTGCCTTGAACGCCTTTATCAACCGATGGCTGCATTTTTGGCGGAGAACAACACCACATCGATACAAGTGATTGAAACGTCACTGTCTAAAACAACGGAAATGGTGACTCAAGAACTGGCTGATGTGGCTATCATCAACTTGCCTATTACTAATTACTCAGCCGAAGCCTTTGGTTTTACGATGATGGAGCCTGTCGTTGCTAGCTCACACCCGTTAGCAAGTGCCGTTTCAGTGTCGTTGAATCAACTGTCGTCTTTGCCACAAATTGTAGTGAGGGATTTAGGTACACGATCTAATCAAGGCACTAAAAGCCAAGGCAACAAACAGGATGTGGGCTGGTTGAAGTCGAGTCAGCGCATTACAGTGGATAATTTCGACCATGCCTTTGGCGCGGTAGAGCAGGGAGTTGGGTATTGTCGACTACCAAAGCACATTGTGGAAAGTCGAGGAAGTGACAAGCTAATGGTGTTGAATGTCGAAAATGGCAGTGGGTATCACGTTCCGCTGCACCTGACTTTACCAAAAGGAGCCAAGACAGGCCCAGCTGCTAAACGTTTCTATGAGTTACTTCTTGAGTCAGCTTCTAATGTGAGCTGACGGCGACATGAACCTTGAACGATTAACTAGGGGCCTTGAACGATTAACGAGGCTGATTGCCGTTTAAGAATAGCGCGACACATTCGCGAGTGTAGTGAAGTCTTTCTTCTTCAGATTCTCCGCTATCGTGTCCGAAGAATCCCCAATACGCTGACTTACCATGGAACATAAGCAGCAGTTGTCTGGCTGCAATGACTGGTGAGCTTGATGTCGACAGTGTGAGATCACCAGAGTCTATTTTCGACTGCAAATAATCAGCAAGTAATTTGGTGGTTTTCTGAGGCCCAGTTTCTAAATAGATAGAGGCGATCTCTGGATGCGTATTCGCTTGGCTAATGGCATTTTGAAAGGTTTGTCTAGATTGTTCATCAAGTAATAAATCCTGAAACTTCACACCAAACTTCACTAACTCATCACCCACCGCAGCATCCATATCAAAGGCTGCAGGACTGAGTTCTCGCTCCGCACACTTGGTTTGCATGCAGGTTTCGAAAAGTTCGTCTTTGTTTTTAAAGTGAGAGTAGACCGTTTGCTTAGAAACGTTCGCTGCTTTGGCTATCTGATCCATATTGATCTTGAAGCCATGTTCAGAGAAAAGTTGGCTGGCTGCGGTTAAGATCTGCGATCTCTTCTGTTCACTCTTGATGATTTTAGTCACGTGCTTGCTTCTCGTTACTTAGTGTTGTCTCGTTACCTAGTTTGTCTCTTTGCTTGGTGCCTGTTGGTGCTCAGTTCTATGTGTCTCGTTTTACGCTAAGCATTATGCTTTTTGTGATGGTTTTATCAATCATTAACGATGAAACTTATTTTTAACACAATCAAACTAGACAGTCTAGTTTGATTTGGTTAGTCTAAAAAAAGAACATAATTGAGTACCGCATAGGAACAGTACGTATGTATAAATTGATGAAGGGAAGCGCAGTGGCAGTGGCGTTGTCGGCTTTTCTTGTTGGATGTGGCGAAAAGGAACAAGCCCAAGAGTCGGTTGATTCAACCGCTGAAACGGCATCGAGCGTCCAAACCATTTTAACGGTGGAAACGATGGTCTTGGCGCTGTCTCCTTCTTATGCAGTACAACGCGAATATGTCGGTGTGGTTAAGGCGGGTCAACAGGCTAATTTAGGTTTCGAGTTGGCCGGAAAAGTAAACGAGATTCTGGTGGATGTCGGTGACACAGTCACAACGGGTCAGCCGTTGATCAGGCTGGATACCCAACTTTTGGAAACCGAGTCTAGCCAACTGAAAGCGCAGGCTGAAGAAGTCAAAGCTCAATTGAGTTTGGTGGCAGCGAACCTTAAACGTCAACGTTCATTGAAAGCGAAAGGCTTCAGTGCCGAAGCTGAGATTGATTCGTTAACCAGTGAGCAACGCGTATTGCAGGCGAACTTGTTGCGTATTGATGCCTCGGTAAAAGGCAATCAATTGAAGCTGGTGAAATCGACAGTTCGTGCGCCATATTCAGGCACCATCGCAACCCGCTTTGTCTCGCTTGGAGATGTGGTGAATGTAGGGAATCCAACTCTTACACTGCTTGCCTCTGAAGGGAAAGAAGCCTTTATCGGTATTCCTGCCCATCAAATGAAAAAGGTTACTTCACTTTCCGCACCAAGTATTCGCGTCGGGCGAGATGAATTCGCTGTGAGCCTGTTGAATCCGGGCGCAATGGTTGACACACAGTCTCGCAGTGTCGGTTTGCGTTATCTGTTTCCTGAACAATCAGCGGTATTAGAAGGACAACTTGCCTATCTGAAATTTGACGAACAGATTGACGACCAAGGCTACTGGGTGCCATTAACGGGTTTGATTGATGGATTGCGCGGTGTGTGGAACATCTTTGTGATTGGTGAAGACAACAAAGTTGAGCGCCGAAGTGTTCAAGTGTTGTTTGCTAACAATCAACAAGCGTACGTGAGTGGGGCGATTGAAGACGGTGAACAAGTGATTGCCAGTGGTTTACATCGTTTAGTTCCCGGACAAACCGTGAAGCCAGCAAGCGTTACTGCTGAATAGGAAATAGCATGAAAATCATAGAGACTATTTCCAACACTCGACTGCTTATCTTAATGACCGCACTGCTGATGGTGAGTGGTATTTCTGCGTTCATGACGTTGCCACGTGCAGAAGATCCAGTAATCATCAACCGTTACGCGAACATTACTACCAGTTTCCCCGGCGCCAGTGCCGAGCGTGTTGAAACCTTAGTTACTGAGGTTATCGAGAACAAGCTGCGTGAGCTGAGTGAAGTTAAACTCGTGAGCTCAACCTCAAGGCCGGGCGTGTCTATTGTCACCTTAGAATTGAATGACACCATCACCGAGCCTGAGCCGGTTTGGTCTCAAGCTCGCGACAAGTTATCTGACATCGAATCCATTTTGCCTGCGGGCTCTCATTCTCCCGATCTCGATAGCGACCATACCTATGCTTTCACAACCATCGCATCTCTAACCTGGTCTGGTGCAGGCGAGCCTGACAGGTTAACGCTGGGTCGTTATGCCAAAGAACTCGCGAAGCGACTAAGAACTTTGTCGGGTACTGAATTCGTTGATGAATACGGGATGCCACAAGAAGAGATTCAAATCAGTTTACGTACCGCAGATGCAGCCGCGCTTGGTCGTTCAAGTGCCAATATCGCAGAATCGCTAGAAGGGGCAGACGCCAAGAACTCTGCCGGTGAATTGGTCAGTGCTTATTCTCGCTTTGGCTTAGAGATTAAGTCTGAGCTTGATTCCATTGAACGTATTAAACAGGTGCCAATAGCCACCGACAGCAACGGTCACATCATCCGCATGGAAGACATTGCTTCTGTGAGGCGTGGTGAGAAAACCCCACAAGACCAGATTGCCATTATTGATGGTGAGCCGGGTGTGATTGTCGCGGCAAGAATGCATCCTGATCTGAGAGTCGACAACTGGACGTCGCGAGCTAATGCTCTGATTGGTAAATTTGAGCAAGAGTTACCAAGTAACGTTAAGGTGACGGTGCTCTTTAATCAGCAAGGTTATACCGAAACTCGCTTAGACGATTTAGGCAAAAGCTTGATGATCGGTTTTGGTCTGATCTTGATTGTTCTGTTTGTCACTTTAGGCGTGCGTGCCGCGATCTTAGTCGCCATTTCTCTGCCGTTAACCTCATTATTGACCTTGTCGATCATGAAAATGACCGGTGTGCCGATTAACCAAATGTCGGTGACAGGCCTAATTGTGGCGCTCGGGATCATGGTTGATAACGCGGTGGTGATGGTCGATACCATTCAGGCGTATCGTTTGAAAGGGCAACAACGAGCAGAAGCGACCATGAATGCGTTGAAGCATTTATGGGTGCCGTTATTAGGCTCAACCTTAACTACCGTGTTGGCGTTTGCCCCGATTATCTTGATGCCGGGAGCATCGGGTGAATTTGTCGGTGGTATTGCGATTACCGTTTCTTTCTCATTGATCGGCTCTTACATCATCTCGCACACCTTAATTGCGGGCTTAGCGACTAAGCTACTGCCGAAACAACTCAGTGATGTCGACAAGAAAGGGCAGCACCATTGGTACATGACGGGTTTGAGAATCCCGGCTTTGACGCGCTGGTTCTCATCTTCTGTCCGCTTTGGTGTCACGCATCCAATCATCACGATTGCTTTGGTGTTGTTGGTTCCGTTTACCGGTTACTGGAGTATGTCTCAGCTGACTGAGCAATTCTTCCCGCCATCAGACCGAGATATGTTTGAGATTCAGGTTTACATGCCGCCGCAAGCGAGCATTTACGCCACCAAAAACACCTCTGAAAAAATCGACGATATCATTCATCGTTACCCTGAAGTGGAGCGTATCGATTGGCTAGTGGGCGCAAACTTCCCATCCTTCTATTACAACCTGCAAGCAAGGCAAAATAACGCGCCGTACTTCTCGCAAGCCATGGTGAAAACAGAGAACTTTGATCAAGCCAATGCGCTGATTCCTGAGTTGCAAAAGGTGTTGGATAACGAGGTGCCGGAAGCACAAATCTTGGTACGAAAGCTTAATCAAGGGCCTCCATTTACTGCGCCTGTTGAGCTGCGTGTTTATGGTGAAAACCTCGATACGTTGAAAGCGATTGGTGAGGATGTGCGATTGATTTTGGCGGGTGTTCCTCATGTCACGCACACAAGGGAAACACTGCAACCGGGTACACCTAAGGTGTGGTTGAAGGTCGATGAAGACACCGCGAAACTCAACGGTATTTCATTGAACCAGTTTGCTGGTATGTTGCAAACTACGCTGACAGGTCGTGAAAGTGGCTCGGTGATTGAGGGCAGTGAATCGGTGCCAATCCGTGTTCGTGTGGCAGATGAGGCGCGTGAGAACTTAGCGCATTTAAGCAATATCCGTTTACCAATCAGTTCAGATGCCTACTCGACAGGTATTAACGTATCGACACTGGCCGAACTTGAACTGACCACCAGTCGCGGCGCGATTACCCGTCGTAACGGGCAGCGTGTGAATACCATTGAGGGCTACATTGAAGCGGGAGTCTTGCCTCAAACCGTGCTCAATGAATTCCAAAAACGCCTAGAAAGTTATCAGATGCCATCGGGCTACACGATTGGTTTTGGTGGTGAATCTGCTGAACGAGATAATTCAGTCAACAGCCTGATCTCGAATGTCGCCGTTGTGGTGGTATTGATGGTGTTGGTGGTGGTGATGTCGTTTAACTCGTTCCGAATGAGTAGCATCATCTTCATGGTTGCAGGATTGGCGGGTGGTCTAGGGTTATTGTCGGTGTGGATTTTCGGTTATCCGTTCGGCTTTACGGTGATCATCGCGATGCTCGGGATTGCAGGTTTAGCGATTAACGCGGCCATTGTCATTTTAACCGAATTGAAGCTAGACAAGGAGGCTTCCTCTGGGAATGTTGATGCAGTCGTTGATGCCGTTATGTCGTGTACTCGACATATCAGTTCAACCACGATTACAACCGTGGGAGGCTTTATGCCATTGATCATCGCTGGCGGTGGTTTCTGGCCTCCGTTTGCGGTCGCGATTGTGGGCGGTACCGTGTTAACCACGCTTATTTCGTTTTACTTTGTGCCGGTGGTTTATCATTTGATGACTAAAAATCAGCGAAAAACCATCGCGACTCAAGCGGCATAACTGTTTTTCAATTTAACGCATCTTTGATTTAACGTCTCTTTAATTTAACTACTCTTCAACTGCCCATAATCGAGCCGTATCTGGCTCGATTATGGTGTTGTTATTCTCGATAAATTCATCCTAATTCCTACCTTTTTGTTGTGCTTTTCACCGTTATTACGCCCTCAATTAGTCAAATTCTCCTTTCTGTTAGCCACAATATTCTTTCTGTTAGTCATTATATTCTTTCAATTCGTCACATTAGTGCATCGATGAATGCTTGATTATCTTGTTGGTGAATGAGTGGGTGTTTTGAAGAATCTAACCAGTGAATACCTTGTAAATGGTATGTGAATTCACAATTTTGACGGGCGTCACACTTCTATTTATTCGCTCTTTCTAATGTACCTTGAACTTGCCCCGAGCTTTGGTGGTGAGCGAGTGTTTATCTACTTTTTCTAAATCCCTTGTCAGTACTGGCTCCATCCGTGTAGCACGCTATTGATGTGTGTCTTAATCGCTTACTGCTTCTTAGTTTTCGTCTTCATAAATGGAAGGTTAGTTTCCAAGTTTGTTTGGTGAGCTTTCAATTTCAACTCTTCATAATGCGCCAAATGTAACAATGCATTTCAAAGTGTAACAATTAAGTCATGTTTTCTGTGTGGTTTTAACCCGGCAGTAACGAACCTTATTGCATTGCTTTTTGAGATGCGGCGTTTCACATGCTCAACACATAAATATTCTAATGACCATGACAACCAGTACTCGGGCGTTCGTTCTGAGGCTGGATAACCATCGAGAAAGTTAATGGAAGCTTCAAGATATAAACGCATTTTATCGAGAGCAAATCTGTCGAGGATTGGTTTGGTGGGAACCGTCCTGATGCTCGAAGGATGTAACTCCGCATTGCTCGACCCAAAAGGTAGCGTTGGCGTTCAGGAAAAGGAGCTGATTATTACTGCTCTGTTGCTGATGCTGATTGTCGTCATCCCCGTGATCCTGATGACCATCTACTTTGCTTATAGATACCGTGAAAGCAACACCACAGAAGAGTATGCACCTGACTGGGCGCACTCAACCAAAATTGAAATAGTGGTATGGACGATTCCAATCATCATCATCGCGATTCTAGCCACCATCACTTGGCGAACAACACACGAACTGGAGCCTTCCAAGCCTCTGGAGAGTGACGTTAAGCCTATGGTGATCGAAGTGGTCTCTCTGGACTGGAAGTGGCTGTTCATCTATCCGGAGCAAAACATTGCGACGGTTAACTATGTTGCGTTCCCGAAAGATGTACCGGTGACCTTTAAGCTAACTTCAGACAACATCATGAACGCATTCTTTATCCCGCGTCTTGGTTCGCAGATCTACGCGATGCCAGGAATGGTGACCAAGCTGAATTTGATCGCGAACCACGAAGGTGACTTCAAAGGTTTTGCATCGAACTACAGTGGTAAAGGGTTCTCTCAAATGAAATTCACCGCATCAGCTCTGCCTGATCAAGTGGCGTTTTTAAACTGGGTGGAGAAAGTGAAAGCAAGTCCTGATCGTATTGAAGATTGGGAGCAGTTCCGTTCATTGGCCGCGCCAAGTGTGGCTGAACCTGTGACGCTGTTTTCTAGTATCCCACCATTTTTATTCACTGATGTCGTGACCCAGCACCCTGGTTCAATGAACTGTTTGCCGGAAACCCAAGGATAATCGTCATGTTTGGAAGATTAACTCTAGACTCAATTCCCTACCACGAACCCATTATTTTGATCACCTTAACCATGATCGCTTTAGTGGGTAGTTTAGTGGTGTATGCGGTAACAAAAGCCGGTAAGTGGCAATACCTATGGAATGAATGGTTTACGTCTGTAGACCACAAAAAACTAGGCTTCATGTACATTGCGGTCGCGATGGTGATGTTAGTTCGTGGCTTTGCCGATGCGGTCATGATGCGCAGTCAGCAATTGCTTTCTGCAGCGGGTGAGACTGGCTATTTACCGCCACATCACTACGACCAAATCTTCACGGCTCACGGCGTGATCATGATTTTCTTCGTCGCGATGCCTCTGGTTATCGGCTTGATGAACATCATCGTGCCGCTGCAAATTGGCGCTCGTGATGTTGCATTCCCTTATCTGAATAACTTGAGCTTCTGGCTGTTTGTGGTGGGTATTATCCTAACCAACATGTCGCTTGGCTTGGGTGAGTTTGGCCGTACGGGTTGGTTGGCGTATCCGCCGTTGTCTGGCATTGAGGCGAGCCCGGGAGTCGGGGTCGATTATTGGATATGGGCACTGCAAATATCCGGTGTGGGTACCACGTTAACGGGTGTGAACTTCTTCGCGACTATTTTGCGCATGCGTACTCCATCTATGCCAATGATGAAGATGCCAGTGTTCACTTGGGCATCTCTGTGTGCCAACATCCTGATCATCATCTCTTTCCCAATCCTAACGGTCACTATCGCGTTACTGACTTTGGATAGATACATCGGCACGCACTTCTTCACCAATGACCTTGGTGGCAACGTGATGATGTATGTGAACTTGATTTGGGCATGGGGACACCCTGAGGTGTACATCCTAATTTTGCCTATCTTCGGTGTGTTCTCTGAAGTGACTGCAACCTTCTCTCGCAAAAAATTGTTTGGTTATACCTCGCTGGTATGGGCGACGGTGGCTATTACTATTTTAGCGTTTGTGGTTTGGCTGCATCACTTCTTCACCATGGGTTCTGGCGCCAATGTGAATGCCTTCTTCGGCATCGCTACCATGATTATCTCTATCCCAACCGGGGTTAAGATCTTCAACTGGCTATTCACCATGTACAAAGGTCGTATTCGCTTTACCACTCCAATGATGTGGACGGTCGGTTTCCTAATCACCTTTACTGTAGGTGGTATGACGGGCGTATTGATGGCGGTTCCGGGTGCGGATTTCATTCTGCATAACTCGGTATTCCTGATTG
>NZ_JACJFF010000073.1:0-24811 GCF_014164465.1 Vibrio sp. SG41-7
AAGCTTGAGAAAGGATCTGAGACTTAGTCATCTGAGTCGTTTCTTTCGCGAAATCGGTATCTTTAATACGGCTCTTAGATGCGTTAACGTTCTCGTTAATGTTGTCTAAGTTGCTGATAGCGTGGACGAAACGGTTTTGGAAAGCACCCAATTCAGCACGGTGGCTGTCTACATACTTAAGTGCCGCATCGATAACAGCTACAGACTCTTGTGCGCCGCCAACTGATGTTACATCGATAGTGTCAACCGTTACGTCTTTACCTGCTTGAATACCTAACTCACCAGCAAGACCACCAGAGAAAGACACATCGCCGCTCACTTTGTTGTTGCCAGTGAACATTTGTAGCTTGCCGTCTTCAGTTACAGATGCTTTAACAGAATCTTGTTGACCGTTGATGTACGTTGCTAGCTCTTCAATGTCGTCACCCGCTTTTGCGCTGATGTCGATTTCTTGTGCTTGACCGAAGTTATCAGTGAACGACATTTTTAGGTCGTTAGAGCCTGATTGAACGTTCCAATCTTTATCTTTCGCGTTCTCAGTTTGGTAGCTCTTACCACCCATCTGAGCGTTATCAGAGCGCATATCTTTCAGTTGAAGCATTACCGCTTCACCGTTGTCCGCACCGATTTGGAATGACTGAGTTCCGTAAGTGCCATTAATGAGTTTGTTACCACCGAAAGATGTGGTTTCTGCGATACGGTTAAGTTCATTGTTAAGCGCAGTTACTTCTTCTTGAATCGCTACACGCTCAGATTTTGAGTTTGAGCCGTTTGAAGACTGTAGAGACAAATCACGCATACGTTGCAGGATGTTCGTTGTCTCGTTCATTGCACCTTCAGCAGTTTGTGCAATTGAGATACCGTCGTTCGCGTTACGTACAGCAACATCAAGACCGCGGCTCTGAACGTTCAAACGGTTAGAGATTTGTAGGCCCGCAGCGTCATCTTTTGCGCTGTTGATTTTTGAGCCAGAAGCTAGACGCTCCATTGATGTTTGTTGTGCGCTGTTTGCGTTGTTTAAGTAACGTTGCGCTGTCATCGCTGAAACGTTGGTATTTACATTCACTGCCATGGTGATTTCTCCAATTGATTTTCCGGTATAGCGGTTTCCGACGTCTCGGAAAACCAAGTAGTTCTCTCAAAGTTACTTTTAATAACGGCGCGAAAATCAGAAGCTTTAGAAAAACTTTCAAAAAACCACAAAAAAATTATTAATTTAATATTTATCAACAACTTAATTTTCATCACTTTCTAATACAGCGATAGCTTTCAATTGAGAAAAGATCTTAATCTGTTTGAGAAATGTACGAATTTCAGTCTAAGTTACTCAAGGTGGAGAAATGATCAATCGCCAAAGATCTCCGAGTTAGGCAGATCTTGTGTAATAGATGAAATTATTTATCGTGAAGAAGAACAGTCAAATAGAGATTTGAAAAAGGTAGAGCGAGAAAATTCGCAGGAAAGTAAATAGCAAAAACAAGAAATACAGAAAGGAAAAAGCCCCTTTTCCTTTGAGAGAACCGGGGCTAGTTGGCGCGTCAGAGCCTGTGTGGAGATCATCGAGAAATGAACACATTTCCGACTTGCCGTTGCATTCTTACTGTAAAAATGGATAGCAGGTGAGAGATGAGAGAGCTAAACACTCAATAGTAAGTATGCTTGCCAGTTTCCCTTGCTGCATGGCTCACGTCTGAACACGAGCAGCGAGTTCAACCAATAACTATTGCAATAGTGACATCGCAGAGTTAGGCAACTGTTTCGCTTGAGCAAGTATCGAAGTACCTGCTTGTTGCAGAATTTGTGATTTGGTCATTTGCGTCGTCTCTTTCGCAAAGTCCGTATCTTTGATTCGGCTGTTTGAAGCGTCTACGTTCTCTTGTACGTTTGCCAAGTTATTAATACTGTGGCTTAGACGGTTCTGTTTTGCACCCAAATCAGCACGCTGTGAATCTACGTATTTCATTGCAGAATCAATCACGCTAATAGCATTCTGTGATCCTGCTACGCTCATCAAACTAATATCTTGAACCGATGTTGCACGACCTTCACTCTTGATTCCTAACTCAGAAGCTAAGCCACCAGAAATAGACATAGCCCCTTCAAGGTCAGGTTCAGCAACGAACAGTTGAATGCGGCCATCATCGGTAACCGATGCGTTCACAAGATCAGATTGACCATTAATGTAAGTCGCAAGCTCTTCGATATCATCACCCGCTTTGGTATTGATATCTAAAACGATATCTTCACCCGCTTTGGTTCTGAATTCGAACTTAAGATCGCGAGCTTGTGCAGGCACTTCCCAGCTCTTGTCTTTGCCGTTTTCAGAATCAAACGTTGTGCCACCCATACGGAAATCATCAGCACGAACACTAGTAAGGCCCATAATCATCGCTTCACCAGAGCTAGAACCAATCTGGAATGATGCTTCACCAAATGATCCATTCAACAGACGACGACCACCAAACGAGGTTGTCTCTGCGATACGGTTAAGCTCATCTTGAAGTGCCGAAGACTCTTCGTTTAGCGCGGTACGTTCAGCTGCGGTGTTCGTTCCGTTTGATGATTGAATCGCCAGATCACGCATACGTTGTAGTACGTTGGTTGATTCATTCATCGCGCCTTCAGCGGTTTGTGCAATTGAAATACCATCATTGGCATTACGCATTGCAACGTCTAAACCACGTGATTGTGCCGTTAAACGGTTAGAGATTTGCAGACCGGCTGCATCGTCTTTCGCGCTGTTGATTTTATGCCCAGATGACAAACGTTCCATAGAGGTCGCCAAGTCATTAGATGCTTTATTCAGGTAACGTTGTGCTGTCATAGCAGAAACGTTAGTGCTTACATTGATAGCCATTTTGCTCTCCTTATGAGTCCGCAAAGTTTCTGCGAAGCGGCCAGCTTTACTCTCATATGGATAAGCACTGACCGTGTATTACTCGATAAACCCTATACAAGGTTTAAGATCTGTATTAATCATTTATAACCAACACAGATACAAGTTGTATGCCAAGTTTAATATCATATAAATAATTTTTTAATTATCTAAAAATCAAAAACTTACAAACAACACTGCGCAATTATGATTTTCTAATATCAGAAGATGAAAAACATTCACCTTCCTTATTGCCGTTTTTTGCCGCTATTTTCAAACAGATGATATCCTGTATGAAAAACCGGCAAAGATTGAAGTGATTCGCTCATACGGCTTAGCACATATGGCAAAGAATCTAACTTCAATGGTGAGTGTTAGTTCACCACTAAATACCGATTGATCATTAAATATAGTTAAACAAGGTCAGGTCTTTGGTTTTACCAAACGCTTGTTGAGAAGCTTGCAATGCTCGAGAGTTTTCATTGAACTCAATGATGGCTTTCGAGTAATCCAAGTCTTCAAAGTTGCTTTTCGCTTTCGCTAAGGACAACTTAAAATCTTCATGTTGCTGTTCTTGGATATCGAGCGTATTCAATCTCGCACCGACATCCGTTCTCGCTTTGGTCAAATGAATAAACGCAGCATGGAACTCTTCGGTTGCTTGTTGCAATTTTGCCGTCGCTGATGCATCAGACACTGATGATTCTGCAAGTTCTGCTGCATCTTTGAAGGTGTCAAATATTGAAAATGAGCTTCTTGGCTCCAAAGTAATCGAGTCGCCTTTGGTTATTTGACCTTTGATTTGAATACTCAAACCTTCATATTCAATACCTTTAGATGGTTCAAAATCTTCTACAGACACCGTACTGCCATCTTTTTCGAGTTGATAAGCAAATTTGCCATTTTGCATATCTACAAAAGTAATTTTGTAGGTTGATTCGTCTTGAAAAGATTCATTTGTTGCTCTTTCAAGTAGCAATGCGGAGGCTGGCTGCAAATCATATTGAGGTTCATAATCACCGAATGGATTATCGATCTCCATAAACAACTTGCTACCCGGATCATTCATCGCCATTTCAAAACTGCTTGCCACACGCATCTTGCGTTGATAATCGTCTCCGGCATAACTGACATGGCCCTTGTTATCTCGGAAAAATGGCTGATTCTTAGGTTTTGTACCTGCAAATGTATAGTTACCTGACTCATCTTGGGAGTTAGACATATGCAAAAAATTACTAGCTAACTCTTGAATTTCACGTCTCTTTGCAAGGCGGTCTTCTGGAGATAATGAACCGTTGACCATTTCCATCACGGTACGTTTGGCTTCATCAGCAAAATCCTCTGAATTAGAAATCATAACTTCTTGATGTTCTAATCGATTACGAACCAAGACTATTGCGTCGCTATATTGCTTTAGTTGTTCTGACTGCTGACCAATGTTCTGCAAATAGTGCGTCGCCAATGGGTCATCACTTGGCGACTGTAACTTCTTACCGGAAGCAAGTTGTGCTTGGTTGTGATGCACCTTGTTCTCTTGACGGCGCAAGTCATTTTGTACTGACTGATAATTATGGAAGCTAGAGATACGATTCAACATTTATACCTTCCTATCTCAGAGCCAAAATAGTATTGAACGTATCGTTGGCTGCTTGCATGATGCGTGAAGAAGCCATATACGCTTGCTGAAATTTCATCATATTTGCCGCTTCTTCATCGAGGTTTACTCCCGAGATAGAAGCTATACGTTCTTGAGCCGACTGTTTTTCTAACGTCGCAATATCACTCAAGCGATTTGCCGTTGAAGACTTCAAGCCCGTATTAGTATTCAAGTTGTGGTAAAGGTCTAAAATCGTAGACTCACCATCATTCAACAGCTTTCCTGTTTGAAGATCTTGCAGCTTACGCAGGTTACCGTTGTCACCTTCTGATGGGACAAGGTTTGCCGTAAACTTATCGTTTGCCACCGCGCCGGGTGTGAGCTCAAACGTTGTACCGTTGATGGTCACTGGCCCTTGTGGCGGATACGGTTGCGGCTGCATTAAAATGTTACCCTTCGGATCCGTCACAGCAAACTGCTCACCCTTTGGTGACACAATCACTTCGAACTCACGCAGTTGACCTGCTTCTAGGATTTTGAAACCAGCAGTACCTTTAGCAAACGTGGTCGAAGCTTCATAACTTTGTGCGGCAATGTCTGTCGGGTCTTTGGTTTCCATTTGTATTTGAGCAGCAAAATTACGCGTTGGACGCAGTAACAGCTTCTCTCCTAGTTCAGGAGGATTACGGACTTCCACTCGCATGCCATCAAGATAAAAAGCACTACCGCTAGAGTCGGTCGCCATCTTAACGGTCTCACCGTTCGGCTTAGTCACGACATAATCACTGCCATCGTATTTCAGGCCATACTCACCGCCTTTTAAGGCAGAGGTATCATCAATGTATACCGCAACATCTGCTTTCGATTGCCCGCTAGCCGTGACACGAGATTTTGCCACCAGCTCTGAGTTCACGTCGGTAAACAAGTCCTTACCTACGTTGCCGTTAAGATCCAAACCTTGTTCTTGAAGACTATTTACCTCATATGAAAACGCGGTCGCCAAACGACCAAGCTCATCCATGATTGCCGGGGTATGTTCGTCACGCATGTCTAGCATGGCGCCGATTTTTCCGTCGATATCACTGCTGGTGATCGGTTTTAAAGACTTACCTTCAACAATCGCTAGGCGACGCTGATGTGCATCGGGTAAGCCATCAACCATCTTCAGTTGGCTCGCTTCACTACCAGAGACCAAGGTGTGCCCATTACCAATATGGACATTAAACCCTTCGGCATTTGAGCGTGGTGTCACCGTGACTTTGGTGTAACCAGAAAGCTCATTAATCAACTTTTCGTGTTGATCTCGTAGGTCATTATGAGGCCCAGGAGTTCGCATCATCAGACGCTGAACATCACGGATCTCGTACGCAAGTTGGTTAACTCGCTCGATACCCATATCTAGTTTTTTATTCGTAGAATCAGACTGTTGACGAATCGTTTCATGGAATTCATTTAACGTCTTGCTGAGTAGTCCAGCCTTTTCTAGTACAACTTTTCGAGCACCGACATCATTCGGTGTATCGGCTAATGTTTTAACCGAATCAAACCATTCATTAAGGTTTTCTGGAATCTTCTTCGAAGCAACCGATGACAACATACTCGACAGCATATCGAGGTTAGCTTCGGTATCGCCTTTATTGGCGGCATTGGTTGTCGATAGGTTAAGTTCGTTGACGGCAAATTGGTCCCAAGAGCGGCGAACATTTTCCACATGCACACCCATACCGTAGCTTTGGCCACCGTACTGACGCGGGTCATTCACACCTTGAATCACAGATTGGCGGCTATAGCCCTCTGTGTTGGCGTTAGAAATGTTATGACCAGTGGTGTTTAGCTGTCTCTGAGCAGTAAGAACACTTTGTGCCCCTACATTCAGAAGATCCGACGCCATAATGCCCCCAAAAAACTTAACAAAATCAGGATAAACTGATTAACTACCAGTTTAAAAAGCAATATATGTGCCAATAGGGATAACCGAGAGATAAAAGACAATAATTTATTGAAGTGTAAGGAGATAACTAAGGGCTTCGCAGCAAACGTTGAGGGGATAGATAAGAAAAGAGCCTGCCAATGGCAAGCTCCCAAGTACATTCAATAACGCTAGTTCATCTCATCAATCTTGGCTTTCACTCGTAAAACCTTGTCTGCATAGTTAGGGTCAGTTGCGTAACCTGCTTGGTGAATACCTTTGATGAAATTCTCTGAATTACCTTGATGCTGCAATGCCGTTTCGTATCTTGGGTTTTCGTTCAAGAACTTCACATAGTCGTTAAAGCTATCTTCAAAGTTTGAGTAAGAACGGAAAGATGCGGACTCTTTAACCGCAGTTTTACCATGGAACTCAAGCGTCTGCGTAGCAACCTTATCACCCTTCCAACTTCTGTCTGCTTTGATGTTGAATAGGTTATTACTGTTGCCCAAAGAGTTCTTAATCATCTTAGAGCCCCAACCTGTTTCTAGTGCCGCTTGTGCCAGTAGCAATGACGAGTCAACACCGAGTGCGCTCGCCGCTTTTTCAGCGTAAGGCTTCATCGACGTAACAAACGATTCTGGCGAATCAAATGAAGCGGGTTGTTTTGCTGCTGACATGGCTGTTGCTGACTTAGCTGATTGAACTTCAGAAAATTTCTCTTCCGAACGACCTGAGTATTGCGGTCTTTGCAATGAAGCATCAAAGCCTTCACTGCGAACCTTCTCTTCAGAGGCATCGCTTGCTTGGCCAGCGCTTAGCTGAGCCACGATCATATCCGCAAGACCTAACGAACCTGAAGCGCTCAACTCACTCGCCATTTGGTCATCTTGCATCTGACGATAGAACTGCTCGTTCTGGCTGTTCAGCATATCTGACTTAAAGCTCGAGTTAGCATCGCGCATCGACTTAAACAACATCGAGGTAAAAATCGATTCAAACTGTTTTGCCGCAGCGGTTAATGCTTCTTTCTCGCTGCCTTCTTCACCGTTTACCGCTTGTTGACGAAGGCGGTCTAGGCTACCGATATCGTGAATAAAGCCGATGTCATTGTTATTCTTAATCATGCTTTACCCCTTAGATAATGATCAACTGGCCTTCAATCGCACCCGCTTGTTTCAGTGCTTGAAGGATTGCCATTAAATCAGAAGGTGCAGCGCCCACTTCATTGACTGCGCGTACCAAATCGTCCAGCGTTAGACCAGGTTCAAATTTGAACATCTTGCCATCACCTTCCGTGATTTCGATATCAGAATCAGGAACCACTACCGTTTGGCCACCGGAGAATGCATTCGGTTGGCTTACGTTTAGATTTTCTTTGATTGCAACCGTCATACCACCGTGAGTGACCGCCGCCGCTCTTAGACGAACGTGCTTACCTACCACAATGGTACCGGTACGAGAGTTAACAATGATTTTTGCAGAGCCCTCTGCAGGATCAAATTCAATGTTTTCGATGGCCGATAAAAAAGCCACACGTTGGCTGATTTCTCGAGGAGCACGAACTTTTACAGACGTCGCGTCTACCGCTGAAGCCATTTGTGGGCCTAAGAAATTATTAACCGCATCAGTCATGCGCTGCGCCGTTGTAAAATCTGATTGGATTAGGTTAAAGGTGATGTAGTCACCACGGCCAAATGGGGTTGGGATCTCTTGTTCTACTGTTGCACCGCTAGAGATGATACCCACGTTAGGGTTGTTACCGACAATCTTGGAACCGTCGTTACCTTGCGCACTAAAGCCACTTACCACTAAGTTACCTTGCGCGACCGCATACACTTGACCGTCTAGACCTTTCAGGAAGGTCTGTAGCAAGGTACCACCACGAAGGCTTTTTGCTGAACCGATAGAAGACACTGTTACGTCAACTTCCTGGCCTTGCTTAGAGAATGCCGGAAGTTCAGCGGTAACAATTACTGCCGCTACGTTTTTGGTTTTTGGCTTGGTGCCGGGCGGCAATTGGATGCCAAAGTTTTGCAGCATTGCGTTAAACGTTTGATCGGTAAAGGGAGTTGTCTCACCTGTCCCCGGCAAACCTGTAACCAAACCATAACCGACAAGTTGGTTACTACGAACACCCGCCACTTTTGCCACGTCTTTAATACGCGCAGCATGGGCACTGGTGGCAAGAAATAGCATGCCGCATAGTACGAGTGTGAGTTTTTTCATTGAGTAACCTGTCTGTATTGCTTTAGTTTATAATAACTTAGCGAAATATTTGTGATTGATGAGGGCTGTCAGTATCCCGACGCCCTATCAAGCTCTACAGAGATACATTAAAGAATCGTGCCAAGAATCCAGGCTCTTGCATATCTTTCTGCACGCCCGTACCTGAATACTGAATTCGTGCGTTAGAAACACGGTTTGAAGCGATGGTATTTTCGAAATCTATATCATCAGGACGGATGGTGCCGCTTAGGCGGATGTACTCATCGCCCGTATTCAGTGTCATCCACTTTTCGCCACGAACGACTAGGTTACCATTGGCTAATACTTCGATAACTTCAACGGTAATGTAACCGCTGATGCTGTTACTTTGGTTGGCTGACGCGTCACCCGCAAAGGTGTTGGTGTTGCTCAGATCATAAGAAAAGTTGTACTTGTCGATTGTCAGCTCTTGTCCACCGACTGCCAGCGGCTCCATCGTTGCATCGTTCGACTTAGACATGTCTGCGTTGGCTTTCTTGGTCGCTCGAGTATTCTCGTCCAACGCCACGGTAATGATGTCACCAATACCACGAGGTTTTGAGTCGTCATACATGCTGCCAATGTGATTAACATTGAACAGTGAGCCTGTTGCTGCTGCGTAGTGTTCTGGTTTTTCTTTTGGATTGATTGGCGCCCATGCTGGGTCACCAGCAACTGGATCGGTTCGACCACGAAGTGTATCGATAATGCCTGAGCTCTCTTGCGCTGACTTATCACCTTCCACGGCATCAACCACTGTGGTTGCGTTTTCTTCTGCCGGAGTCTCAATAGGATCCAAAACAGAACACCCCGTCATAGACATAAACAGAGCTAAACAAAAAATACGTTTCATGGCGATATACTCTCAGCAGGCAATGGTAAATAGATCAATTGGTAGAAACACGTCAGTTAATTGTAAAAATCTATTAATTATCAATAAGTAAATGGCTAATAAACCAATTACAGCTGTTGGTTAACAAAGCTCATCATCTTGTCTACCGACGAGATAACTTTAGAATTCATTTCGTAGACACGTTGAGCTTCAATCATATTCACCAGCTCTTCGGTTACGTTGACGTTCGATGTTTCGAGCATCGATTGACGAATATTACCTAAGCCATCAAAGCCAGGAACCCCCTCTTGCGGGTCGCCACTAGCACCGGTTGGTAAGTAAAGGTTTTGACCTACAGGCTCTAAACCACCTGGGTTTACGAAGTCAGTGATGGTGATTTGGCCAACCACGACGTTGTTTTGCTCACCACGTAGACGTACTGATACTTCACCGTCGTTACCAACCGTTACCGAAATCGCATCTTCAGGAATCACGATTTCTGGTTGCAGAGCATAGCCTTGACCTGATGTAACGATCGCGCCGTCACCGTTCAGAGTGAACTGACCATTTCGGCTGTAACCTGTTTCACCGTCTGGCATTTCAACTTGGAAGAAGCCGTCGCCTTCAATCATCATATCTAAGCTGTTCGACGTCGTTTGCGCGTTACCGTGAGTGTGCACTTTTTGAGTTGCGACTACTTTTGAACCTGCACCTAACATCAAGCCACTAGGCAGCTCAGTATTTTGAGACGATTGGCCACCTGGCTGGTTGATATTCTGATAGAACAGATCTTCAAACACCGCTCGGCTCTTTTTAAAACCAATGGTCGAGGCGTTGGCAAGGTTATTCGAAATTGTTGAGATATTGGTTTGTTGTGCGTCTAAACCTGTTTTACTTACCCATAATGCTGGATGCATAGTAAATTCCTTTAAATTCTATTAGCTCATACGAAGCAGTGAATCAGACGATTTGTCCATTTCCTCTGCCGTGCTCATCATCTTGACCTGCATTTCAAACTGACGTTGCAAGTCAATTAGGCTGGTCATTTCACCTACAGCATTTACGTTACTGCCTTCGATAGCACCTTTAAGCAACGTTACCGCTGCATCTGCTTCGTATGCCTGATCTGGGTTTTTCGAACGGAATAGACCATTCGTATCTTTAAACAAACTTTGGTTGTCTGGGCGTACAAGTTTAATACGGTCAACAATCGCTAACTCTTCAGCTGGAGCGCCTTGAGGAATCACCGAAATCGTACCATCTGTACCAATTTCTACTTTGCTGATCGGGATTGGGAGCGTAATTGGCGCGTCATTCTCACCTAACACCAAGTGACCGCTTGCATTGGTTAACAAACCGTTTTGGTCAACCTTTAGATTACCATTACGCGTTAAACCTTCACGGCCTGTGTTATCCATCACTGAAATCCAACCATCACCTTGAATAGTGACATCAAGATCTCGGCCAGTGGTAACCACACTACCTTGTGCGAAATTATGACCCGGACGTTCTGTCATGCTGAAAACACGAGTAGGCATGCCTTCACCGTACGCTTGCATTGAACGTGCTTGTGCTAAGTCAGCACGGAAACCCGTTGTACTTACGTTAGCAAGGTTGTTAGCACGTAGCTGCAAAGCTTGCATATTTTGCTTAGCGCCACTCATGGCAAGAAACAGTGCGCGATCCATAATTTTGCTCCAAAAATCATCTTCTGGGGCTAATAAAGCAAACACTGTGCCAATATTTTTAGCTGTTATTTATCAATAATTTAAATAGAAAACAAACAAGAAAGGTGATCATCAAAGGATCATTGAGGAAGAATTGTTGCCAGTGGCATTACCGGGCGGCAATAGTGGCGGCAAATAGAAAAGTAAACAGCCATATCAAATTCAACAACAATACCCAATTCAATAACATTGAATTGGGTATTCGCAGATGATTCAAACGCTCGAAACGATTAACGAATCTGAAGAATATTCTGTTGCAGTTGGTTGTGTACTTCTAGAGAACGCGAGTTCGCTTGGAAGTTACGTTGAGCAGAAATCAAATCAACCAGTTCTTGAGTCATATCGATGTTCGACTGTTCTAACGAGCCGTTATTGATGCTACCAAATGAACCTTTGTTCGATTCACCCCAGATCTTATCACCAGAGTAGCTAGTAGAGTCCCATTGAGTGCCGCCTTTCTTATCTAGACCTTGCTCATTGGGTACACGAACCAAGCCAACACGACCAAGCATTACGTTTTCACCATTTGAGTAAGTGCCCAGAACAGTACCTGATTCATCAAAATCTACTTTTGTTAAGAAACCTGTTGTCGCACCATCTTCATTAAACTTGGTTAGTTCAAATGGAGCAGCAAACTGAGTTGATGAATCAAGACTGAAATTAAGTGTTTGAGTTACATCAGCGCCGTTTAAGTCAATAGGGGTAGTACCGGCTCCTAATTGCTCTGATATAATCGGCTGGCCGTTATTAAGGCTAGCTAAAGTGCCATCATTATTAAAGCGCATTGTATGGCCGACCTGACCTGCTGCATTTGTCGCATCACCACCAGTGATGTTGACTGGCTTCTCACCCTCGCCATCTGTCATGGTGTAGTACGTCTGCCAAGTATTCGGTTGAGTTTGATCTTTAAGGTAGTAAGTCGTTAACTTGTAAGACTGACCCATAGAATCGTATACCGTCGAAGATGTCGAACGATTATACGTATCAGAATCATTAAAGTTAAACGCAGCCGGATCTTTAAGATCACCATTTGCAGGTAAGTTGACCCCTACTTCAATATTTCCAGTTTGCTTTGGCTTGCCGAATTCAGCAGGAATACTAAGTGGTTTGGGTGCATATGAGGATACTTCCCCACTTTCGGGATCAACTGCATAGCCAAGAAGAAATTCATCATTCGAGGTTACCATGAAGTTGTCTTTATTTAAGTGAAAAGCACCGTTACGCGTTAGTTCGTTGATCTCTGGCACCATGCGGTCTTTCGATACTGCAAAGAAACCTGTACCACTGACACGCAGGTCCATTGGGTTATTTGTATAAATACTTGAACCTTCGTGGAACTGTTGCGCAACTTTACTTGCTTGAGCACCACCACCAGGAGTAGTCTTTCCGTTAGTAAACAACGAGCTTGAATACACATCGCCGAACTCTGCTCGAGACTCTTTAAAGCCAAACGTGTTTGCATTCGCAATATTGTTACTGGTTGTATTCAAGTCTAATTGTGCAGCGGATAGGCCGCTCAAAGCTACATATGACATTCCAATATTCTCCTAATCTCTCTAGCTAGCATAATCACTCTTTTAAAGCGTTACGCTTTACCAACTTCTAGTACTTCAGCAAGTCGTACTGGCGATGTAAAACCAGCCAGATTGAGTAGTACGTTGCCATCACCCTTACCAAGAAGCACACTGTTCACGTTCGCATAACTGGAAACTTGGAACTCTGTGTTCTCGCCATCCAGTAAACCCGACGCTTTCACGTTGTATTTACCAGCCGGTAATGGGTTACCGTCTTCGTCTTTTCCATCCCATTCAACACGTGTGTCGCCTGATGGTTTAGAGCCGATATCAAAAGTGCGAATCAATTGACCAACTTCATTCTCAACACGGACGATTACATTGTCCATTGCCTGAGGAAGCTTAACCATTGACGCCATACCGCCATCACCGGGTTTCACACCTGCCGCACCAGGAACCAATACATCGCGGCCAACCAAAGAGGATGCCTGTAATGCTTGGTTAGAAGTCATTGATGAATTCAAGCTTTCAAACTGTGTATTCATTTTGCCAATGCCATCTACGGTCGCAAATGAAGCCATTTGCGCAATCATCTGGTCATTGCTAACCGGCTTAAAAGGGTCTTGTTGGGCTAATTGCTTAGTCAACAAAGATAAGAAGTCTTCTTGTTTAAGATCCTGCTTACCTGTTGTTTCGTCGGGCTTTTTCGCGCCATCTTGAAGACTCTTAAGCTGGTCAACATAGGACAAGCCGCTTTGACCAACATTGTTGTTGATTCCAGCCATGTGCTACCTCCTTATCCTTATTGACCCATCTGCAGCGTACGCAGCAGCATTTGTTTACTCGAGTCAGCAACCTGCACGTTTGTTTGGTACGCGCGTGATGCCGAAATCATGTTGGCCATTTCTTCCATAACGTTCACGTTAGGCTTGTAGATATAGCCTTCGTTATTCGCTAATGGGTGATCTGGGTTGTACTCCGCGCTCAACGGCTTATCGCTTTCCACAATACCTAATACTTTCACAGGCACAGTGTGACCACTGTTGCGTGCTTTATTTAACTCAGCGCCGAACACTGCGTGGCGAGCCTTGTAAGTTTCTTCAGCAGAACTACTTACACTGTCCGCGTTCGCAAGGTTGCTCGAGGTCGTATTTAGACGAACAGATTCAGCACTCATCGCAGAACCAGTCACATTGAATACATTGAATAAACTCATCTAATTATTCCCCTTTAATCGCTTTAGTTAAATTCTTGAACTTACTTCCTAGGAAGTCGAGAGAGGCTTGATGCCTAATTTGGTTTTGCATGAAAAGGTTTCTTTCCAAATCCAAATCAACCGTGTTGCCATCTCCTGTATCAGGTTGGGTAGGAATTCGATACTTCGTTTCCCCGTTCACCGTTGTTGAGGCAGAAATGTGCCGACCATCTGTACGGCTAAGACCAATGCTTGCCCCAGAACTTGCCGCTTGCAGCGATTTCTTAAAGTCTAATCCTTTTGCTTTATACCCAGGCGTGTTGGCTTGCGCGATATTGGTGGAAAGCACCTCAGCGTTACGCTCACGTACACCAACTGTGTGCTGGTGAATGCCTAAAGCATTGTCAAAAGAAATAGCCATGTAAACCTCAACTCAAGAACTGACTGTTATGAGATAACCAAAGCAATATATATACCAACTTTTTAAACAAAGCGGGCTATCAATACTTTTACAGGTTACTCGTGGGTAAACTTGCAATATACAAGCCAAAAAATAGAGTAAATTGGAATGTCACTCTGACTTAAAGATATAGGTTAAGCCGGAAAAAGAAAACCCAGCACTTGGCTGGGTTTTGAAATTAGGCAGTAACGTTGCACCTAGTACTAGTGCCACTCATTACTTTAATTTGTAGATGATGCCTGGATTACAGCGAACCATTTCAAAACGATCCGTTAAGCCTGTTAACGATTCAGACGCACCCAATAATAGGTAACCACCAGGATTCAGGCTGTTTGCCATCTGGTTAAGTACCTTTGATTTCATATCAGGCGAGAAGTAAATCAGCACGTTACGACAAAAGATGATGTCGAACTTACCTAACAATGCATAGCTGTCCATCAGGTTTTGAGGACGGAAATTCACCATGCGCTTAACGTTATCTTTCACTTTCATACGGCCATCGCCCGCATCTTCAAAGAAAGTACGACGACGCTCAGGAGAAAGTCCACGTCCCAATGCAAGGTTGTCGTACGCGCCAGTGCGGCACATATCCAACATACTTGCTGAGATGTCAGTTGCGGTAATCGATACATTTGGCAACATACCTGGCTTACGAGCTTGAGTCTCAAGAATCGTCATTGCCATTGAGTATGCTTCTTGGCCTGAAGAGCTTGCCGCAGACCAAATCTTAATAGGACGTTTATTTGCCGCTATTTCCGGTAGAAGTTTATCCGCAAGCACAGCAAACGGGTAAGTATCACGGAACCAAAGTGTCTCGTTCGTCGTCATGGCATCGACTGCAGCCACGCGCAGCTCACGGTTTCGACCTGTTACTACATCTCTCAACAAATCAGACAACGAAGCTAACTTAAACTTCGTTACTAATGGGCTTAGACGGCTGCGCACTAAGTACTGTTTGCTGTCACCTAATACAATGCCACATTGAGATTCTAAGAAACGGCTGAAATCGCGATACTCTTGATCACTTATTGTTATAGCAGTCATTAATGTCTCTTTTAGTTAGTTAACGCAGCTTTTACCGCTGCACCAAGCTCATCGGGGTTGAACTTCGCGATGAAGGAGTTAGCTCCTACACGCTCAACCATGGCTTGGTTAAATACACCACTCAATGATGAGTGTAAAATTACGTATAGATCTTTAAGTTCGGCGTGACGACGAATCTCAGCAGTCAGCGTATAGCCATCCATTTCTGGCATTTCGATATCTGAAATCACCAATGAAATCTGATCGTAAATACTGCCTTCTGATGACATCTCCACCAGCTTCTCATAGGCTTCTTTACCATCTTTCACTGAAATAACTTCAAAACCAATCGACTCAATCGCACGCTGAACCTGCTTACGAGCAACGGTTGAATCATCAGCAATCAAGATACGACGAACCAATTCTTTACCTTGTTCTACTTCTGCGATTTCTTCAGCAATTTTGCTATCCATTGTTTCATCAACAGGTGAAATCTCCGCTAGAATTTTTTCTACATCAAGAATTTCTACCAGCTCATTATCAATGTTGGTGACTGCAGTCAGGTAATGGGCTTTGCCTGCACCATCTGGCGGCGGAAGAATCGACTCCCAGTGCATGTTAATAATGCGTTCTACTGAACTGACCAAGAAACCTTGAATGGTTCGGTTAAACTCAGAAATAACCACAAAACACTTTTCAACATCCGTTGTAGGACGGCCACCAATCGCTAAGCTCAAATCGATTACAGAGATCGTTTGGCCACGAATGTGTGCTACACCTTTAACCAGTGGGTTCAAGTTTGGCATTTTTGTCAGTTTAGGGCACTGAAGTACTTCTTTTACTTTAAAAACATTAATGCCGTAACGCTGACGCCCCATTAGGCGAAAGGTTAGTAATTCTAATCGGTTTTGACCGACGAGTTGCGTACGCTGATTCACCGAATCAAGAATACCCGTCATGAGCTCATCTCCATATCAAACTTTTTTGTATAAAAAGTGTTAGTCTACTGCAGGCTACGAACCACTAGAGAAACGGAATGATATATCATAAAACAAATCTGCCGCTTTTTTCCATAGCAATGTGTAGAGCTACTTTTAAAACTGTCGCTAAGTTTATCGGCATTTTATCAATATTGTTTAGTTTTTTTGTACAAGCTGCGACTCCAGAGCAAATTGAAATGATTCAGTCTGCGGCGGAACAACACATCCTAGAGACAGTTGAGCAGCCACAAGGCGGCGAACTCTTTGTTAACTCAGCAAATGTGGACTCTAGAATCAAAGCAACAGATTGCCCTATTCCTCTAGATACCAGCGCCTCAACCACCAGCAATACCCGCAGTAGCATTACGGTTTTAGTGCAATGTGTTCCTGATGAATGGCGAGTTTACGTGCCGGTACGTCTTTCAATGTCAGTACCACTAGTCACAACAACACGCTCATTAGCAAGAGGCGAAATCGTAGGTCAATACGATGTCACCACCGCTATGATTTCGCTTAACAAGTTTCGTCGCCAAGGTTTCACCGCTCCCCAACAAGTGATCGGCGCTAAGGTAAAAAAGAACCTGAGGCCAGGTGATGTTGTCGAAAGAGGCGATATCTGTGTCGTATGCCGAAACGAGAAGGTTATCATACAGGCAGTAAAAGGTGGCATGACCATTACCACCAAAGGGACTGCACTTACGGATGGCTCAATGGGTGATCAAGTAAGAGTGAAAAATGATAAATCACAGCGTATAATTGAAGGTATTGTTACCAGCATGTCTGAAGTCACGGTTTACTTTTAACTCTTTACTTCTAAATTGACGGTATCGTTAGTTATTTTGCTCTCAACTTTAACGCCAAAATATAACGGCTGCGGTGTTTTGTCCCTTTTCGACTATTGAGCTAAAAATTGCTAAAGTATTCGAACCCTTGGTCGATATTGACTGTACAGGTTCCCATTTTTGAAGAAAAAGGCTTAACTATGGCAGGCATTGATAATATTCGTTCAGGGCAAACCCTAACGACCACTAACCGACCAACAGTACGCTCTGATTCTAGCTCTGAGGCATCACGTTCTGATGTGTCAACTAAATCACCAGCAAGCAAAGACGCGGTTTCACTAAGCCAACAAGGCAAAGCGATTGGTCAGCTCCATCAAGACATGGCAGCACAACCAAGCTTTGACTCTGTAAAAGTTGCTGCAATAAAAGAAGCGATTGCGAATGGTTCATACACTGTCGATCCAGAGAAACTGGCTGACAACATGATCAAGTTCGAAGATGAATTAAAAGGCCTTTAAGAAAACACTAACTTTTCATTGAAGTTATTGTCTTAAAGTACACGAGGTTATGAATAGGTTTACGTTATGGCGGCACTAGCAGATTTAGTTAATTTTCAACTTCAAAATGCCAAAGCCTTATCTGAATTACTAAGTTCAGAGAAAACCGCTATTACGAGCCGACAATCAAACGATATTGAGCGAATCGCCAAAGAAAAAGTGGTCCTTGTTGAACAGCTAAGATCAACCGATCAACGAATTGCTACCCATACCAATATCTCAGAATTGACCGAGAACCCTGAACTTGCTCAATTAGTCGCGACCATCAAGTCCATAGTGCACGACTGCCACCAAGCGAACCTAGTCAATGGCGAAGCCTTGAATCGAGCACACCTCAGTTTCAAAAAACTCAGCAATATGATGCAGCAAAGCCATGGTAAAATTGGTATGACTTACAATGCCGGTGGCCAAACGCATACGATTTCTACGCTGGGAACCAATGTAAAAGCCTAATTGGTCTTAATCTTCTTCGCACAACACCCTTCTTGCTTGTATCTGTATCTGTATCTCAGCCTACCCTTCTCGCTACACCGTTAAAGTCTCTCTAAACCTGTAAATGCCCCTAATAAACGATAAACACAAAAAAGCGGCAAGTATTTTCATACTTGCCGCTTTCTTAGTCATAACCGTTATTGGTTGCCGATACGCCATCTGGAAAGCGAGTGGCAGCCAATATAATTAGGTAAACTATAACTGGATGCTCCTAAAACTAGAACAACGTTTGTTGTCTCTTCTCAGGCACTGCCTGAACTTCACCGTAATTACGTAGCTGTTCCATCTTACGGATATCTAATTGGAGCTCTGTTACATAGCTATCACCCACTGGGTAGCTGCGCACTACTTCTGCGCCACGGATTACGCCATCAACTGCACCAGAAGTACGTTCAGTGCCAAGGCGTTGATCTTCAAGCTCTGCTCGGCCGCTCACTCTCATGCCATACACTTGTTCAGCAAGTTCACGATAAGCATCGATCTTGGAAGCTCTCATCGCACGAATGCGCCTTTCCTCGTCGTTACGTCCCTTTTGCTCACTGATACTCGCGTAGCCAACGGCAACTAAGTAATCGTCTGGCCTCATGTTTTGCAGAGGCTGACAGCCAACAAGCAGCAAAGCGGCAACAACAAATATTAACTTCTTCATCTCGAACTCCTAGGGGCGAAGAATAACGGTGTAAGGTTGAGTCATCGTTGGATCAGAACGAATAATGACACCATCTTGAGTTCGAATGCTGTTCAGAGTATCTAGATCTCGACCAATACGATCCGCTGGCAAAAAGCCTTGCGCGGAAGCAACCACAATACGAGTTTGCATGCCTACCACACGAGCATTAACTAGAACACCGCCCTCTTGACGAAGCATAGTGCCTGTCAGCACGTACTGGACATCTTGCTCTTGAGCTAAGTCTTTCCAATCACGGCTTAATGCAAAATCACCTTGGTGAGTCACTTGGATCGAACCGGTTGTTTTAAAATCAACCACCTTGAAGCCACGACGCTGAAACTGATGAATAAAACCTTCTGAAACTGAATTACCTAGCCAGTTTGTTGTGTCCATGTGTTGCAGGTCAACAAACGAAGTAATCGCAATTGGGGTTCTTGCTGAAATACTCGTATTCGAAATGATCAAATCTTCAGTCATACTTTCCACGAAAAAGTCCATGGTATGACGAGGGCTGTCCATCAACATAAACTGACTGCCTGAATATTCAGACTTGCCGTTATAGATCGGCGAATAAGCGCATGATGTCAGTAACATGACACTCATTACTACGAGCCATTTTTTCATTCTCTAATCTCCAGATATGTTTAGTGCTACCTATTCCAATATGTTCTCACCATTATTCTTTTCAATGGATTACAATGTTGGAACAGTCTTTGCTTTTCATTAATGGTTCAGATTAAGAAAAACGCACTTAAGTCAGCTTCAAGCTTATAGTTATTTGTTAAGCAATATTTATACCCAACTGGTAACGAATAGATGAAAAAAATAATTTCTTACTTATTTTCAATAAGTTCACTGATAACCATAAGCTTCAGTGCTCATGCCTCTTGGTATGAAGTTACCGGTACAGCAACCATCGTATCGTCAGAGGAAGCCGCAAGAGTCCATGCGCTGGAAGACGCGGTATATAAAGCGATCCAGTTCTCTGGTGCTGACATTGGTAGCATTGCTAACCTCACGCCCTACCTCGACGCGAAGAAGAAAGAGTTTCAATTTACCAATCATGAAGTGCGCTACATCTTGGTAGAAAAAGAGAAGAAACGCAGTGGCAATATAATGATCACTGCAAGGATCGACATCTACCCTTCGGCAAATGCTTGCCATGAGAGCCAATATAAGAAAACATTTTTGGTCGGCAACATTGATGTGACTTCCCCACAACAAGCTGTAATGGGCAGAATCTATAATATTGGTGATGATTTTAGCCATGTCGTTGACCGACAACTGGCCCAAGAATCTCGTAGCTTTGTTTCTGTTGGCACAACCAATTACGATATCGACAAGCGTCGACCGGAAGTGATCAAAATGATCGCACAAGACACGGGAGCACAGTACATTATCGGCGGTGATATCACCGATTTAACTGCGACCATTGAATCCAAGCTTCTAAAAGACGACATTATAAACCGCCAGTTTGCCTTAGAAATGCAAGTCTTCGATGGCAAAACAGGTCATCAGGTTTATAACCGTAGCTATCGTGAAGTGGCAAAATGGCCTTTTGCTAAGACCAGTGAGGTTGATACGCGCAGTGCTCGTTTCTGGGCATCAACCTACGGCAGTATGATGCTTCGCGTCAGCCGCAATATTATGTTGGACTTAGAATCAGAAGTATCATGTAAAATCACGCTTCCAGAGGTGGCAGCAGTATTTGGTAACACTGTGACCATTGATTTAGGTCGAATGCATGGCGTGCAACAAGGTGACAAACTGCAACTGTGGCACACCGGTTCGTTTATCGACCAACGAGGCTTGCCACGTAATAAGGTCTCTCAAAGTGATATCACGCTGACGGTTTCTCGCGTGTATGAAAATGAAGCCGAGCTCACGATTGATCAGCCAAGTCTTGCTGGAAGCATTCAAATTGGTGATGTAATGCAGAAAATCATGTAGTTAGCGACAAGCTCACTTCATAGTTTCTAATAAAGCCTTAGCACTTTTGTTAAGGCTTTATTTTTTTCATGATGATTAGTTTCGGTTTTAACGTATTTGTCGTAACCTTATTAATAACATAATCATCATTTAGCAAACTATGAGCCAGAATAATCTAATTGGTGCGACCGGTTATCGATTTATATCGAAAGGCCAAACCGCTTTTAAAATCCACATCCATACTCCTGAAGATACGGTGTTACATCGTTCTGTCGGTTTTGTTCGTATGGGTGAAGACAAAGCACTAAAGAAAACCATCAAGTTGAGAGATGAGCTTGGCAGAAAGCTCTGGGGAAAGTTTTGGCCAAAAGTCCTTAGAGAGCCCTATCTGATGACACGTTTACCGCACAGTTTAGAACCTAAAATAGTATTCAAACCAAACCCGACTCAGACAGATCCCGAACATCGAGATGAATGCTACATCGCTAAGTGGCGCGTATTCTCTGAAAGTGGTGAATACAAATACAGAACCAAAGTATGCTCTATAAGGAAGCACGGGCGACTCGCCGCCTACAGCCAAACCAAACGAGCGCTGCTTGAAGCCCACAAAGATGTGATTGAGTTACTTATCTTTATGGGACGATTGAACAGCATCGACCTGAAGTAGTACCAACTTCAGTAAAGCGAGTAAGCTAAGAATCAACTTCCCATATTTAGCAGATACAGAAACAGCCGCATTGCGGCTGTTTTGATTTATAGGCTTTATCATTATGGTGCTTTAGCATATTGCTACACCTTAAATCGACCACCTAGCTTCGGCATATCTCCGACAGTGTCGTCAGTCGGCGTTTTGATTCTTTCACATAGGGGTTACTTTGATCCCATGCGTAACCAGCCAAAATTGAGCACACCATTTGCTTAATCTTCGGATTAGGGTCTTGATAGAAAATCACATCCTGCAAGGTACCTGAGTACCATCCCTCGACATAGGTTCGAAAGGTGTTTACTCCGGTCATCAATGGATCTGCATAATCACGATCCCAATCAACTCTTTCACCATTGAGCTGTTTTTCTACGCACTCAACGGCAAACTGAGCTGACTTCATCGCAATCGTCACGCCTGATGAAAACACAGGGTCAAGGAACTCACCGGCATTGCCCAAGAGCGCATACTTGTCTGTTGCAAGGTGTTTTACGTTGGCAGAATAACCACCAATTTCGCCCGCAGGGTTCGGGTACTCTGCATTTGCCAGTATCTCAGCCAAACCGGGCTCTTCTGTTGCCAGTTGCTTAATCGCGGCAATCTTGTCTTGTGGGTATGATTCAAAGAACTTAGGCTCCCCGACAATACCAAACGAAGACACACCGTTACTAAACGGGATCAACCAATACCAAACATCAGGGTTGGTTGGGTGCACCGAGATCAGAATTTTGTTGCGGTCATATTCAAGGTCTGTCTCCGTCGCTGAAATATGATCGTTAATGTGCGTAAAAATAGCTTTGCGTGGAGGAAGCGATGATGGCTCTTCTAAATCAAGCATCTTCGGTAACACGCGACCAAAGCCACTGCCATCCAGCACGTATTGCGCTTCGAGCTGATAGCGTTCTCCATCAAGCACTTGCACGTCTAAAATGGTACTGTCTTCAGTGAAGTTAATGCCCATCAACTCATGTTGATAATCAATGGCAACACCTTGCGCCTCGGCAGTGTCTGCTAACACCTTATCAAAGGCGCCTCGTTGAACCTGAAACGTGGTTCCCGGCCCAGCAGAGAACTTATCTTCAAAATTAAACGCGGTGTACACACCATTTTTACGAAAAGCGGCACCATCTTTAAATTGGAAATTAGCGTCAGCCACCGCTTCGCTCATCCCAGCTTGTTCAATCACTTCCATGCAAGCAGGTAATAGGCTTTCACCAATAGAAAAGCGCGGGAAAAGGCTCTTTTCAATCACTCGAACATCGATGCCTTTTTTATGAAGCAAAGACGCGGCAATAGACCCTGATGGCCCAGCTCCGATGATCACTACTTGAGTTGACAGTTTTTTCATTAATTTAAGCCATGTTTGTTATTTTTTATTGCGTGCCAGCTTTCAATTCAAGAAGCGTGTGACCAAGACCAATATCGTCGGTACGAGTCACCACTTCGAAACCCGCTTCTTCAACAATCTCTAAGAAATCTTCACTGCGGTAAAAACGGCTGTTGCCATTTGCCAAGCAGGTAAAGTAGAGAGACGTCGCGTTTAAGCTATAAGAAGCCGCATCGTATTTCTGTGCATCCCAAAACAGTTCAAGGATATAGACAGTCGCGTCTTCTGACATATGAGAGCGAACACGCTTTAATATGCTCAGAATCTCCATTGGCGAGAAGCAATCAAGGAATTGGCTCATCCACCACACATCGGCGCCCGTTGGCAGTACTTGCTGTTTGTCGAGCATGTTGGCTGGGAATGGAGTAACTCGGTCTCGATGGCCATGTTGTGTCGCGTTTGCCATTGCCATTTCTAGTTGCTGTGGCAAATCAACAATCGTTACCTCAACATCTGAATCGTGATTGCAGCACTGCATTGCCCACTTACCCGTGTTACCGCCGATATCCACCAGCGATTTAGGTTTCTTGCTGAAGACTTTCTCAAGCAAAACAGGGAACGAACGGTCCGAATAGAAGTGATCGAACTTAAACCAACTCTCTTTGGCTTTTTCTGGCAATTGAGACAAGCCTTGGTAAATGGTTTCCCAATCACCCAGTTCCTTCAGGCCAGCAGGTGTGCCTTCTTCAATCGCTTCGGTTAGATGCATCATCGCTGCGTAACAAACATCGGCTGTGAAATCCATGTTTGCGTTGGTCATACCATCGTGCAGAAGGTAAAAACCAAGGTTGGCCATTTTATAGTTAGGTTTGTCCCAAGTAACAATATGAGCACTTAACGCCATATCAAGCAGAACTTTTACGCCGTACTCAGATACGCCCGTTATTTCCGAAAGAGTCTCTGCAGGTAAACCATCATTACCCGCGTCATCTAACGCTTTCAAGATACCTAAATCACGAAGTGTGCGGGCAGTATGAAAAACAATGGGAGCGAAAGACAATTTCTGCGCTTCTGTTTTTGCTTCTAATGCGTTGAATGGATCTAATTTATATTCCGACACGAAAAACCTAACTTTAAATAATAGAGGATTACTCAGCTGCCATTTGTGCAAGCTTACGTTTAATATCAACGTTTAAGTTATTAACCCAACGGTTGTAGTTACGGTGTATTTCACCATCGTCGTACTTCAAATTCTCTGATTCAACGTAAAGAATAGAGTAAAACTTGTCACTATAAGGAATTTCAATCACAGCATGGTGTGAACGAACATACAGTTCTGCACGGATCAAGCCAGGCTTTATTTCTGAAACCAACCAGCCTCGGTTTTCAGCAGACTCATAAATAGCTGATTTCACCTGTTTACTTTGAAGATTAAGTGCAACTGGAGTATCCTCAACATTCATTACAGGTGGACACGTCCACACCCTGCAAGAACGAATATGAATAACATTGAAACGGCTATTTTTAGTAATTTCATTTAAATTCCTTACCTGTGTTTATTTATAAGCACGCATAGTATTTAGTTAGACCCAAAGCAAATCAATACTCTATGTCAAATCAATCCCAATTAATGTCGTTTAATATTGAGAAATGGTCTGCAAATTCTGCGGGGCTCAATTCCGTTGCCGAATGGCAAACATGGAGCACAAATTTAGATTGGTCACAAGATGGCTCAACTGAATTTAAAGCCATCCCGCCGATGATGCGCCGCCGAATGAGCCAACAAAGTAAGCTTGCCGTCCAAACCGCATTAACGCTATTAAAAGACACCTCGATTGATTATCTGGTTTTTGCCAGCCGACATGGTGGGTCATGACTCCAATCTGTTGATTAATGGTAAAACTCTCGTTCGATAAAGGTGCCGATGACCTTATCGTGCATTTCTTCTGATCTCGAGAAACCGATAGTTTTTCGAACGAGTCTCTTTAAGCG
>NZ_JACJFF010000074.1:0-24618 GCF_014164465.1 Vibrio sp. SG41-7
CTTAAAGGCTTAAAGGCTTAAAGGCTTAAAAGCTTAAAACAAAAAACGCCCCGAAAGGCGCTAAAGTTAAACGAGCAAAAAAGATTCAGGCTAGTTTACTTGTTGTTTAATGTACTCACCCAGTTCTGAGTGGTGCATGATTTTCGAAACTGGCAATATCTTCTCGGCAGGGCCCCAAGCAAACACGTTCACTGGTGTGTGAGTATGTGTACCTGTACCCCAAACGATGTTTTGGCCGGTTGCTTGTTCACGAGCAAGCAGGTTGCCACGGTCGTTATATGGGAAGAAAGCATCGAAATCGTTGATAGCAGGCACTTCTTCTGCCGACAAGTATTTGTGCTGAGCCAATCGGTATGGGTTCGGCTTACTGGCTAATACGTTTTTCGCTTGTTCAGCAGTGATAGGGAACTCACTGTTTTTATTGACGATCTCAGCCAGTTTTTCAGGTGTTTGCAGCGATTTATCCAACTTCTGAAATTCGCTGATCATGCCGTAGTAGCTTTGCTTCTGGTTGTATAAACCATCAAGAATGTCGAATGCGCCAAAGTTAAAGTTGGGTGCATAGTCGCGGTCAGCAAAGGCTTCGCCAGAACGTTTCTGTGGTTTTGGTAGGTCATTAGAAGAATAGCTGAAACCGAAAGAGCCTGTTTCGTGGTCGGCGGTCACAATCACGATCGTGTCTTCACGATCTTTTGCCCATTCATACACCGTTTGGATCGCTTCATCAAACTTGAGCAGTTCATGCAGCATGGTGCCTGCATCGTTACTGTGTCCCGCCCAGTCGATTTGGCCACCTTCGACCATGAGGAAAAAGCCATCTTCATCTTTGGATAGGATGTTGAGCGCTTTTTGTGTCATCTCTTTCAGGCTTGGCTGAGTTCGTTCGCCACTCTTTTTCTTGTTGCTGTAAGCGATGCCATCATCCATGCCAGAGTAGGCGAATAGGCCAAGTAGTTTATCGCCCTGAGCATCGTCTAGCATATTGCGATTAAACGCCAGTTGGTAGCCGTCTGTCTCTGCTTCAGTCAGCAGGTTACGGTCGTCTTTACGCTTCGATTTTAGATAAACATCACCTTGAGTCAGTTTCTCAAGTTGCTTATAGGTTTCACCTTTGTCGTTGGTCGATTTAGGGATCCAATGACGTAGCCCTCCAGAGAGCATCACATCAGCGCCCGTTGCTAACATGTCAGATGCAATTTGATTCTCTAAAGAACGGTGAGGTTGGTGAGCGGCGAAAGAAGCAGGGGTCGCGTGAGTTAAGCGCGTGTCGGAAACTAAGCCGGTCGCTTTGCCTGCTTTTTTCGCTTTCTCAAGTACTGTCTCAACATGGTTACCCTGGGAATCGATACCGATCACTTCTGAACCGCTGTAGATACCCGTTGCAAGCATGGTCGCAGAGCAAGCTGAATCCACTACGATTGCGTCTTCCGGATGCGTTAGGGATGAACCAATAACCCCTTCTTGAGCAAGTTGATAAATGGCCGTTTTGTTCCCTTTATAGATGGAATTTGGCGCTTGGTTTGCGTAGGTTTCCAATAAGCCAACTTGCTGAGGTCCCATGCCGTCGCCGATCATCAGAATGACATTTTTGATTTCTGCTGAAAGTACGTTGAATGAGAGTGTAGAGGTTACCACTGCGGTAACAATTGGTTTCATAAAGTGCTTCATTAGTTATCCCTTTTTATATAAGCGGGATGATTAGAACACCGATTTGTGTCAAAGTCGTTTCATATTTGTTTCATCAATATGAAATTGAGCAATAACTCAAATTTTTAGAAAAACATAAAAAAAGGCTCACATTTCTGTGAGCCTTTGTCGTATTTAGGAGAGTCCAAATAAATGGACTGTGTCATGGCTAATGTCAAGCAAGTGGCAGTTCTGCAACCACCTGATTGAACGCGACTCGAGCTTTCTGAGCTTGCTCTGATAACTCAACTTTTTTCGCTTGAGCTGTGCTTAGGTTGTTTTCAGCCTGCTCAAGTGCTTGTTGTAGGTTTTCAGGAAGCTCATGTGTTTCCATTTGTGCACCCTGTTCAAGAACATAAGCGCGGATTTCTTTCTTCACATCAGCAAGGGCTTTATAAGCTTCGCGTTCAAGTTCTGCGGCTTCTTGTGCTGCGTCTTTCTCTTTCTCGAACTGTGCCAATGCCATCCCTTCTGCCGACCATGGATCCATGTCTGGCAGCTCTTCGATGTTAATCGTCGGCTCGATGTAACTCTCTTGGTGACGTAAATCGAGGCTCGTTGCACGAACGGCTGAGATCATCAACATCACAGAGATAGCCAGTAGCGGTAAGCCACCAACAATCGCAGCCGTTTGAAGCGTGCTTAGACCGCCCAAGAACATCAGAATCGTTGGTAAGAACGACAGTGTGAATGCCCAGAACATACGGTTCCAACGCATTGGCTCTTCGGTCACGTTGTTCTGAACCACAGAAGCCAAAATGTAAGAGATAGAGTCAAAGGTTGTCGCAGTAAAAATAATACACAACAGTGTAAATACGGCGATCACTAACGTGCTCATTGGCAGTTGTGCCAGCATCGAGAAGATAGCTTTGGTTGCACCTTCTTCGTTTAGGATTGCAACGACATCTAGCTCACCAGATAACTGTAGGGATAAACCGTAGTTACCTAAAATCATGAAGAATAAGAAGCAGCCTAATGAACCAAAGAAGATAGAGCCTGACACCATTTGTTTAATGGTTCTGCCGCGAGAGATACGCGCAACAAACAGGCCCATGCTTGGTGCAAAAACTAGCCACCATGCCCAGTAGAAAATGGTCCAATCTTGTGGGAAATGGGTATTTTCGAACGTACCGTAGCCGCCGAATGGTTCAGCCCACGTTGCCATCACAAAGAAGTTAGACAATAGGCGACCAATCGAGTCTAGACCCGTTTCAAGCATGAAAATCGTTGGGCCAGCGATTAGGACGAATATCAATAAGCCCATTGCGCCCCAGAAGTTGATGTTACTGAGGATCTTGATGCCTTTTTCCAAACCCGCATACGATGAGTATGCGAATATCGCAGTACAAACCAAAAGCACCATAACTTGAGTGACGTTATTTTTTGGTAGGCCGAATAAGTGGTTAAGACCTTCAGTAATAAGAGGTGCTGCTAAACCTAACGTTGTTGCTGCGCCACCTAATAGACCAAAGATGAATAGGATATCTACAACTTTACCTGCAACGCCGCGGCTATGGTGTTCACCCAATACTGGCATTAATGCGCTAGAAATTTTTAGTACAGGTTGTTTACGTACATAGAAAAAGTAGGCAATTGGAATAGCAGGGATTAGGTAGATAGACCAAGCAATTGGACCCCAGTGGAATAAACCATAGGTCGCAGCCCAACGTACGGCTTCTTCACTGCCGGGTTCTAGTTGAAAAGGAGGTGATTGGTAGTAGTAAGCCCACTCGATACAGCCCCAGTACAAGATACTTGCCCCGATACCACCACAGAAAAGCATTGCTGCCCATGAAGCGGTTTTAAATTCAGGTTCTTCATCGGCTTCACCCAGTTTAATTTGTCCCATATCACTGAACACAACGTAAACCATGAAGGCACAAGCTGCGAGTCCAAGCGCTAGGTACAAGAAACCAAGTTGGTCTGTCATAAAGGTTTTAGCGACCGCGATCCAGTCTGCTCCTTGCGTCGGGAACATAATCAGCGGGAAGATGATCGTGAGTAGGAGTGCTATCGCACCAAAAAAGGTTGGCTTATCAATAAGCGCAAAAGAGTTTTTCACGAGTATTATTCCATTAAAATGAGAGCGGAATTATGTCGTGAACTCGTTTTTTAGGACAAATTAGGTCTGTTGTCGTGACGACAAATCGATTTTTTGTAATGAAAGAGGCTCAGAGCAATAGGGACAATGTAAGCAGTGCTGTGCAAACAATGCACGTGGTGCGGTGAAAGGAATGTCGTAAAGGAAAGTAAGGTTATATAAGAGCGAGAAGAATGCCACCAACCGTTGCCGCTGCGGATAAGTATTGCCCTGCTGAATAAGAACCATCGTCCTCTTCTTCAATCTTATCTGGGTGATCCATACCTAATGCGCCGTGAGCAAATGACTCAACCTTATCAGTAACGGTCGCGTTTTCAGCTTCGACTTTCTTGGCTTCTTTATCGATTTCTTTAAGGGCAGATAATAGGGCTTTGCCCTCATCGGAAAGCTTAACGGTATTTTGCTCAACCTTAAGAGGTGCAGGCTTGTCAGCTTCAATGCTTTTAGCTTGTGCGTTCATTTGCGAAGGTGAATACAGCTGAGTGTTACTCGTTCCTACTGGCGTCATATCGCTCTCCTTACCTATCCTTAAATATAGTATCGGCAGAGGTGTGAAAAACTTGTGCATTTAATCACCGTGGTGATGTTTTTTTATTCGCACAATATATCTTCGTCTGCTTAATCAAAACTGCTTGGTAATTAAGCAATTCCTATGCCGATATCAATATTTATCTTAGGGCGCCATTGAACAAGCTTTTAGTTTGTTAGACTTATGCCAGACCTAAACTTGAACAAGATTAAGTCTGGATAGCGAGTTTAGTCGCACTTGAGATCGGATCCGCGCTTAGATAGGTGCTTGTATGCCTTCATTCGGTTCTCTTTCTTAACAAAGCGAGCCGGTGGCGAGAGAACTTCAAGCTGATAGTCACTGCTATCCGATGAGATCGCTTCAACTGGGCTGATGATGGCAATTTTCAAATCAGGGTTACGACGTAGAATCGATGCTGCCGTGCCTATACCACCTTCGGTGTGGAACTTACCGGCCACATGAATCACTTGTTGGTCTGGGTTTGATGCGAGGTAATCAACAATCGACTCTGCCATGGTTTCGTCCCATGTGACTTGAGCCGCAAACTGTTTTTCTGTTTGCTCTGGTGTTCCGTGATGCATCGAAGCCATGAACTTTTCTTTATAAGGGCTATCGCCAGTATCCACTTCTGAAGCAATCCATTGACGTTGTTCCGTCGTTAGCTGATCTAGATAGGATAATCCTTTACGGCCGATACACTGTACAAAGGGTTTTGGTGCGTTTGCCGCAATGATATCGACGTTGTTGGTTTTAGCGAACTCCACTAACGCGCGGTAATCACTTTCGTAATTTGGCCAAGCAGCCGCTTGAGACATGAGAACTTGTTCGCCAATCTCATCATTTAGATATTGGTTTAATGTGTCTTGATGCTCTCGAGTGAATTGTTCCATTGAAAGCGCGATGTTTGATGTGGCGTTGCGGCGCGCTTTTAAGAAATCGGTTTGGAAGCGATGGATTGCCGAGTGAGTGTGCCATTCGCCAATAAGAACCACATCAGCGTCAATCAGCTGTTTAGGTAATGCATTGAGAGAAAGCGCTTCGCCTTGTGGAGACGCGAATTGGTAGTCGTAGAATGTGGAAACGGCTTGCGTTTGCGTGTTAGCCACGTTTTGAGAAGTGCTGTTTGAAGGTTGATTAGCACAAGCTGTAAGCAGGGTAGCTAATCCGATAAGAATAATACGTTGCATGAAATGCCTCCTTGAAGAACACGCATACTAAAGGAGGCAAGATGAGATTTCAATGCAAACGATAATCAATATCAATTAAAGTTGTTTGCGGTACACTCGTAGCATAAAGTCAGCTTCACAGTTGAATTGCTTTGAATCAGTGAGTTGTTGTTTAAACTCTTCACTCGCTTTCCAAGCAAACGGCGTCATCTGTAGCAGGTCGAATGCGTCTGACCCCGATAGTTCCATCATATAGTTTAGTTGCTCTTGGTGCTCAAGAGTAAAACCTTCGATCATCTCTGGATCTTCATCGTGCAAACGAACGCCATCATAAATCGCATCACGCAGCTGATACAGGTGTCGGCTAGCAGGTGTCACGGTGATCACCACACCATTGTCTTTGATGGTGCGTTGCAGCTCTTCTGCCTTGCAAGGCGCGTAAATGCGTAGAATGCCGTCTAAGCTATTTTCCGCAAAGGGTAGACGATGGCTTGATGCAACTGAGAAGTCGACCGCTGGATAGCGTTTAGCGGCATATTTGATAGCAATTTTAGAGATATCTAGACCAAAAGTAGCGCCATTCTTTTCTTGAAGGTTTACCGCAATTTCATTGGTGTAATAACCTTCACCACAACCTATATCTAATAGGCTAGGGGCTGTTTCTGGCAGATAGCTAGCGCATAGACCAACAACGGCTTGGCGCATCGGATCGTAGTGGTTGCCTTCAAGGAAGCGGCGACGAGCCTGCATCATCTCTTTGTTGTCACCTGGATCTTTTGAGCGTTTGTGGTGTGCTGGCATCAAATTGACATAGCCTTCTTTCGCTAGGTCGAACTGATGGTTCTTTTCACACTTAAACGTACGATCGTTTTGAGATAAAGGTTGGTGACACAAAGGGCATTGGTAAGTCATTGCGAACTCGAGGTAGAAATTTCAAGTCCAAAATTTTAACAGGAAGCATAGTGGGGCGCTAGAATAAACGCAGTTGTCTTGGCTAACGACAATCCGTGAATAGGTAGGGCCAGTTAGTGAAGAGATAGAGCCAACGTATGGTTGGCTCTATTGGTTATGAGCAAGTCACTGATAGAAACAGTGAACTCGGCTTCTAGCTAAAGAAGTTAACTTGGTTCTTTAACGACTCAGCTTGTTTTTGAAGTTCATCAGCACTGTGAGAGGTCTTAGCGCTAGTTTCACGGCTCTGCTGGTTGAGGTCGCTGATCGCATGTGCGTTTGCGGCGATTTCTTGAGAAACCTGAGCTTGCTCTTCTGATGTCGCAGCGATGGTTTCAGCTTGAGAAGCAATAGATTCAACTTGAGAGGCAATCGACTCTAGAGCCGTACCGGCTTCTTGCGCTTTATCGAGTACTTGGTTGGCATTCGATTGGCTTTGTGTCATCAGGTTCACGGCATTGTTAGTGGAAGATTTCAACTTCTCGATGATGCTCACTACGTCTTGCACTGACGTTTGTGTACGATGAGCCAATGTTCTTACTTCGTCAGCGACAACGGCAAAACCACGCCCCTGATCACCCGCACGTGCTGCTTCTATCGCAGCGTTCAACGCAAGTAAGTTGGTTTGTTCTGCGATGTCATCAATCATCTTAGTGACGGTTTGAATGCTTTCGCTATCAGAACTCACTTGTTCGATGGCCGATGCTGACTTGTCTAATTGATCATTCAGCTGGGCAACATCAATACACACACCTTCAACGACTTCTAAACCTTTCTGGCTGTCTTCATTGGCAAGGCGAACATTTTCAGCAATGCTGTTCACTTGCTGCGCTACAGATTCTGCAGAGGTGGCCATCTCTTCAATGGCCGTAACGACTTGCTCAACCTGTGCTTGCTGGCGATCAGATTGACTCAAGTTGTGGCTGGCATCTTGTGACACACTGCTTGAGCTATTCTGAACTTGATCACTGGTTGTACGTATCTCGCCCACGAGTGTATTCAATTGAGCTGCCATGTTCGCAACACCGGTATTTAGGTTGCTGATCTCGTTTTTCGTCTGCTTGCCATTGTTTGGAATATGCAGGCTCACTTCGCCTTTTCCTAAACGCAGCATGTACTCGTTTAACGTCGTTAGTGGCGTCAGTGTACGGTTTAACACGAAGGTTAACGCGACGATGGTAGCGGCAGCAATCAAGGTAGCAATTATAGCGATGAGCTTGAGTAATTCATCACTGCCCTTGGTCACTTCCTTGATAAAAGTACCGCCAAGCAGTTTCCAATCCCACCCGGGAACTTCAGTGTAGACAAGGTACTTCTCACCAACGGTTTCTTTAACCTTGTATGGATATAGAATTAGACCTGATGGCTGTTCAAAGATCTGATAGAAAGGTTTGTTGCCGTCATAGTCAGCAACATCAACAATCGATTTACCACCGCCCACGTTAGTTGGGTGCAGTAAGTACTGGCCTTGATGCTCTTTCTCATTATCAACAATGATGGTGTATCCCGTATCCCCCCAAGAAACAGAGCGTAGAGATTCAAACAGGCTTTGAGTCGCCTCTTCTACTGGCAGACCAATGAAAGAGACACCGTTTACTTTGCCTTGAGCATTGGTCAAAGGCGCATAGTAGGTGATGTAACGTTGACCGAAGAGCTTAACTTGAGAGTAATAAGGCTGGCCATTTTTGAGCTTGCTATAGCCTGGATGATTTTTCCCTAGCGTGGTCGCAACGACTCGTTCGCCTGAAGGTTTTTTAAGAGACGTAGAGACACGAATAAAGTCGTCGCCAAATGGGGCAAATAGGGTCGCTACGGCGCCGGTGTCGCGAGTAAAGCTATCGACGAGTTTGGTGTCATTGATTAGGCTCTCACCATACTGAGTCATGTTGGGAATAGAATGACCGTTGAACTCAACGTCATAACTTTCAACATAAACACCTGCTAGGTAGCCGTTACGAAAAGTGGATTCTAAAACTTTAGCGGTATGCAGGTAAGCATCAAACTGACCAGAGATGGTTTTGGCCATCGCTTCTACTTTGGATTGGTGTTCTTTTAACGTGTTGTCTAATAATACCTGTGAGGCATTGCGGTACACGAGTGTTGCAATGGAACCAAAGGCGATAAGCAAGCACAGCAAAATGACCAACTTAAGTTGGAAGCCAACACTTTGATTTTTGTATTTCTCGAACATGAATTCACTATCCTGTCTTCATTGAGGTGTTGTTAAGTGGTTTTAAGGAAGTTTGTTATTGAGCTTTCTATCATAGGTACTTATTTATCGGCAGTAATTGATAATAATTAATGAATTGATAGTTATATTTATAAACTAGAGTGATGCGAGCTGAATGATGTGTGGTTGAACACAGAGGATATAGGCTGATTGGCTGGTATTAAGGTTTTGATTTATCTGCGATACGTGTGAAATTAGGGCAATAAAAAATGCAGCTCAATGAGCTGCATTTGTGTTTTTAATTAAACTCGCTAGAGGTCTAGTTTGAGGAAATGACCGTAATCAGCTGGTGGTTTTCGCCAGGCTGTAACGTTTTTCCTGCTTCTAGGCTTGGTGCGTGCAGTGTTGATTCTACACACATCATGGTTAGGTAACCGTCGTCTTGCATGTCGCCCATCGCTGTTGCGCCTTCAGCCCACGGGTTCCACAATACTGCAGAGTTATGACCGTGGTTTTCAACTGTTAGCGTGCGATCGAGATTTTTGTCAGCAACAAAGATTTGCGCTTCTGGTTGCGTGTAAACGCGGTCAATTGTGTCGGTTAGTACCAGCTCAGAACCACCTTGGCAGAGCTTGCCACCTTGCAGGCTATCAATGTACTCAGCACCCATACCAGTGGTGGTTGTATTGTGAATATCGTCAACGTTTAGGTAAGTGTGTAGGGCTCCAGAGAAAGTCCATGGTTGTGAATCTGTGTTTTTCACATCCAAAGTTACTTTTAGTTGGTCACCAATCTCAACATTTAAACGTGCATCGAACTGATGCGGCCATACTGCCAGAGTTTCTTTATTCGGCTTTAGGCCTAGGCTTACAATCACACCTGCTTCGCTTTCACGGTGCTCAACTAATTGCCATTCGCTTGAACGTGCAAAGCCATGTGCCGGTGCTGCAATGCGACCAAACCAAGGCCAACATACTGGAATACCACCACGTAAGGCTGTTTTTCCATCGAATTTAGCTTGTTGGCTCATCCAAATAAGGTCTTGTTGACCTTGTGGTTGGAATGACACCACATGGCCTCCAAACAATGAAATGGCTGCGTTTGCTTTATCGTGGATAACGCGAACCAATTTTACACCTTCGTGTTCAACGATAGTCACGTTGTCAGAAAGTACTGTCAGTGTAGGTAGAGTAGATAAATCCATTACATGATCCTTCTAAGGAAATTGAATTCAAATGCTGGCTAGAACAGTGCTCGTGATTTTATGAGTGACAAGCAGAGCCAGTATTGGAATTAAATTTTGCGTTTTGACTTAAGTTTTAGGTTTGGCTTCAGTTTTAGTGTGTGACTAGCCAAGGCATTTGGGCGATCGGGGGCGAAGCCGTTTAAAAGATAGCGGGTATTAAAAAGGCGACACTAAGGTCGCCTTTTTCAAAGTCTGCTCAAAACAGTCTTCGCTAATGCTTATCTAAAGCTATTTCTAAAAAGAAATTACTTAGAGATGTGAGCGATTAGGTCAAGAACTTTGTTTGAGTAACCGATTTCGTTGTCGTACCAAGATACAACTTTAACGAATTTGTCAGTTAGAGCAACACCAGCTTTAGCATCGAATACTGAAGTTTGAACTTCACCGATGAAATCTTGTGATACTACTTGGTCTTCAGTGTAACCAAGAACGCCAGCCATTTCGCCTTCAGAAGCTTCTTTCATTGCAGCACAAATTTCTTCGTAAGATGCAGATGCTTTTAGGTTAACAGTTAGGTCAACTACAGATACGTTAGCAGTTGGTACACGGAAAGCCATACCAGTTAGAAGGCCGTTTAGTTCTGGAAGAACAACGCCTACAGCTTTAGCAGCACCAGTTGAAGATGGGATGATGTTTTGAGAAGCACCACGGCCACCGCGCCAGTCTTTAGCAGAAGGGCCGTCTACAGTTTTTTGAGTTGCTGTAGTAGCGTGAACTGTAGTCATAAGACCAGACTCAATGCCCCACTTATCGTTAAGTACTTTAGCGATAGGTGCAAGACAGTTAGTAGTACAAGAAGCGTTAGAAACGATGTCTTGACCAGCGTAAGATGCTTGGTTAACGCCCATTACGAACATTGGAGTTGCATCTTTAGAAGGACCAGTAAGAACTACTTTCTTAGCGCCAGCAGTGATGTGCTTACGTGCAGTCTCGTCAGTTAGGAAAAGACCAGTTGCTTCAGCAACTACGTCTACTTCGATAGCATCCCACTTAAGATCTTCTGGGTTACGCTCAGCTGTAACACGTACAGTTTTACCGTTAACGATTAGGTTACCGCCTTCAACTTCAACAGTACCGTTGAAACGGCCGTGAGTTGAGTCGTACTTAAGCATGTATGCCATGTACTCTACGTCGATTAGATCGTTAATACCTACTACTTCGATGTCTGCACGCTCTTGAGCTGCGCGGAATACGAAACGGCCGATACGGCCAAAACCGTTAATACCTACTTTGATAGTCATTGTAGTTGCTCCACAACTTAATTTCTGATTAAAGATAACTGGTAGTAAAATTACAGAATCCAGTATACATCTGCAATAGATAATCCGACTTAACTTGTTTAATGTCAAAAAAAAGCGACGCTTTTCTTAACAATTGGGCGTAAGTGGTTGAAAATTGACCATTGCAAGTGGCTCTGTACCCTTCCAGTTGGGTAAAATACCCCTAAATGATGATTCACTTATGAGTGTATATGTACAATGTTTCCTGGTGAGAAAGTATGTGCTACAAAACGACTGATATGCAAGCCTTTATAGAAAAAAGTAAATATAATAACTGAGAATGTGGAGAGATATTAACGTGGTTCAAAAGGGAGGAAATATGATAAAGCCTGATGAATACTGGCGTGAGCGCCTAACGGACGACGAATTTGCTGTGTGCCGTGAACGTGGTACTGAAGCCCCATATAGCGGTAAGTTATTGCACAACCATAACACTGGTGTCTATAGCTGCACATGCTGTGAAAGCCCTTTGTTTCTGTCGGATAACAAATATGACTCTGGGTGCGGTTGGCCAAGCTTTGATGCCCCAGTGAATGATGAAGCAGTACGCTATATAGAAGATCTAAGTCACGGAATGAAGCGTGTGGAGATCCGTTGTACTGCATGTGATAGCCATTTAGGTCACGTTTTTCCTGATGGCCCACAGACAACAGGTGAGCGATTCTGTGTTAATTCTGTGTCGTTAATTTTCAACAAAAATGACAAAAGTACGAAATAACTTGTCACAATTGTTTAATCCTTACAGGTCGTACTTGTCGATTAAGGACTATTGAACAACCCAAGATTTCAGAATTAACTCTAGTACAAATAAAAACAGCTACCATGAAGGTAGCTGTTTTTTTGTGCATTAAGAAATCAAAACTAATAGTTCGGCACTATAGACGCGGTGTAAACGCCGTCTTCAATGGCTTCGACAATCTTTTCAGCATCATCATTGAATTGCTTGTATTGAGGTTTGTCGAAACGATACAGCACAGTGAGCTCAGCTTCAGAAGCAATGGGCACATCAAAGTCTTTGGCAACCATTGCCCACACATACGCTTTTTCCATATGACCAAGGCTGTGGTTGATACTGGCCATCGACTTGAAGATTTCAGTGTTGACGACCGAACCATTTGAAAGCGTTAACGCATTATTGAGTAGTTTAAGCGTTTTTGCATGATTGCGGGTGGTATAGAAGGTGGCTAAGGCATATTGCATTTCTGCCGTATTTAACGCTTCTTTCCCTTCTAGTTGTAGGAAACTGCGTCTGGCGTTGGTGTCCCCGGTTTGTGACCACAAGAAGTAAAGCGTTTCCGGTGTATTGGATTGCGATAGTTCATCTACAATACGCTCAGACTCTTCGATGCTGTGCATTAAAGAGGTAAAGCGACGCTCTTGTAGTTTCGATTGGTCAATCGTCTCGATCTGCGCCGCAAGCTCTAGGCACTTTTTGTACGCCGTGACTAATTTGAACTCTTTAATCTTATTGGCTTCGGAGGGTTGCTTCTGAACTTCAAATCGATGCCAGATGAGGTCGGTACGTGCGACGCGACATTGCCCATCGTTCATGTTCAATTCCTCACACTGCAGCCCCGGATGACTTTGACAGAGTTGATCGGTATTTTTATTTCCTTCAAGACACCCAACCAGAGTGAAAGGTAATAGGCTAATCGCCAACCGTTTCATCATTTTCATATTCCTTCACTTGTGATCGAATGCACTTATTATCGGTCAGGTTCTTGACTCAATTCTGTTACGGGTTATTTTCTGGTGAAAATTGTTAAAACTAAGGCTTTATCATGGATGCAGAACAACTTCTTAGCGCAATGACACCCGAGGTCTACGAACGTTTAACTTACGCCGTTGAGACGGGTAAATGGCCAGAAGGTACGGCGCTCTCTAAAGAACAGCGCGACTCGTGTATGCAAGCAGTTATGTTATATCAATCTAAACATAACTCCGAAGCTCAACATATGACAGTTGCAGCTGGTGGTGATATTAGCTTTAAATCTAAGTCTGAGCTTAAGAAGCAATTTAAGTCAGACCAAGAAGATATTGTTAGGGTTAACCCGAATCATTAGGCTTAAATTACAACAAAGGGGTGGCACTGTGCCACCCCTTTAACTGTTAAGCCGTTTATTTATAAGCAATAAAACGATTTAGTTCACGTTAAACGCCTGCGATACCCATGAAACGACTGGGTTAATGCGAAGGTTTTGGTTAAACCTAAACCTCTGAACCTATAGCTCTAAACCTCTAAACCTATAGCTGAACAAGCTTATAAACTCATCTCACCGCGCAACACTTGTTGCATTTGATCCTTCACTTGTTCGTAGCTTAAGTTTTGGCTCAACAGGTAATGTAACTTCGCCAGTGCCGCTTCTGGTGTCATATCGTAACCACTGACAACTCCAGATTCTGCTAGTGCACAACCCGTCGCGTAACCACCCATATTGACTTTACCCGCCAAACACTGAGTTAGGTTCACTACAATCACACCTCGTTCTGATGCATCTTTTAAGTGCTGAAGTAGCTCTTGATTTTGTGGTGCGTTACCAACACCAAACGTCAGCAAAATCATTGCGTTAACAGGTTGTAGTAGCGTGTTGCGAATCACCTCATGTGAGATGCCTGGATACATAGTGATTACACCGATGGGTTGCGGAGTAATGTTATGAACCTTGAAAGCACCTTCAGGTTGCTCGTTTACCTTTACGTTATTGCTGATCTGGATATTGATACCCGCTTCTAGCAATGGGGTTAGGTTTGGAGAGGTAAACGCATTGAAGCCATCAGCGTGTGATTTTGTACTGCGGTTACCGCGCATCAACTTGTTGTTGAAGAACAGTGTCACTTCGTTGATCGGGTAGTTCGCTGCAATGTGCAGAGCATTTAACAGGTTTGCTTGTCCGTCTGAACGTAATTCTGCTAATGGGATCTGAGAGCCCGTAACAATCACAGGTTTGCCGAGGTTTTCTAACATGAATGACAGAGCTGAGGCGGTGTAAGCCATAGTGTCTGTACCGTGCAGGATAACGAAACCATCGTACTTATCGTAGTTCGCGCGAATATCATCAGCGATAGTCTGCCAATCAAGTGGCGTCATATCTGAAGAGTCCATTAATGGAGAGTATTCATGAATGGTGTACTCAGGCATTTCTGGGCGATGGAATTCAGGCATGCCAGCTAGCTGCTTATCCATAAAACCTGCGACTGGGACATAGCCGTGGTCCAAAGACTTCTGCATGCCAATTGTGCCGCCGGTATACGCGATATAGATGTGTTTTCTTTCCATGGCGATTAATACTTAGTGTGATATAGGGAACAGGGGGGCGATTATAGCGAATTATCATGCAATAAAAAGAGGCGCCTCACACAGAGGCGCCTCTTGATAACAAAGCGTTGAGCTTATCTTATTGAACTTGGCAGTTTAAGCAAAAAGCGTATCGGCCTTGTGGGTCGTTAAAGTTGCCTAACAGCTGGCTATCTTGAGCTAACTGCTGAGTAACAGGTTGTAAACTGCTTGGAATCATTGATTGGATATCAAAGCCTATCGACATCTGAACTTGATTCATAAATTCTTGAATAAATTGTTCAGTCGTTGAAAGTGGTTCTTCTACCCAGTAGATGTTGTAGGTTTCAAGCTCTGCAAGTGAAGCCGCTGCTGCAATCGCATCATCAAAATCACCAATTTCATCGACTAGACCTTTCTGGATTGCATCTTGGCCAGTCCATACTCGGCCTTGAGCTATCTTGTCGACAGCATCGACTTCCATGCCGCGATTCTCTCCAACTAGGCTGATGAATCGGCGGTAACCGTTTTCAATGCCCATTTGGAACGCATCTTTCGCGCCGTCGCTAAGCCCAGTCGTAACACCAAGACCAGAGAAAGGCGACGTACCAACGCCATCAGTGTAAACACCAATATCGTTCAACCCTTTTTCGAAAGTTGTGATAACACTAAAGATACCAATCGAACCAGTTAAGGTCGTTGGTTGAGCCAAGATCTTGTCCGCACCCATCGAGATCCAGTAACCACCCGAAGCGGCAAGGCTAGACATAGAGACAACAACCGGCTTGCCCGCTTGCTTGATCGCTTCAATTTCATTGCGAATCACTTCTGAAGCAAATGCGCTACCACCTGGGCTGTCTACACGAAGTACAACAGCTTTTACTTTGTCGTCGTTGCGCGCTTGGCGAAGTAGTGCTGCTGTGGTGTCACCACCAACGGTGCCACGTGGCTGCTTACCATCCATAATTGCGCCGCTAGCAACAATCACAGCAACATCGTGCGATTCACTTGTTAGGTCTGGAAGCATGGTTGTACGGTACTCGTAGTACCCAAACGCGTTATAGCTGTCTTGACCATCACTGCCGAAGACGTCAGCAAGCTCTAGTCGTACTTGCTGGCGAGTTGCCAGTTCGTCAACTAAACCAAGCTTCTCTGCCAGTTTTGCGATATCGCCATCAACCGACTCAAGGTCTTTTAAGAAAGAGTCCATGCTTGGGTTCAAGGTTTTAGCATCGATCTGACGGTTGTTGCTTACGTCATCAACGTATGCGCCCCATAATTGGCCTAACCAACGAGAAGCAGATTCTTTCGCTGCATCTGACATGTCGTCACGAATGAAAGGCTCGATAGCTGACTTATAGGTACCAACACGGAACACGTGCGTGTTGACGTCTAGCTTCTCTAATAACGTTTTGTAGTAAAGCGAATAGGCGCTGTAACCTTTAAGAAGAACCCCACCATCTGGTGATAGGAAGACTTTAGTTGCGTAGCTGGCTAGGTAGTATTGGCTTTGGTTGTAAAAGTCACCCACCGCATAAATTGGTTTGCCTGTTGCTTTGAACTCGTTGAGTGCTTTAGCAATGTAGCGAAGCTTGGTCAGATTGGTTTCTGGCAGTTCTTTGAGTGCTAAAACGATACCAGTAACGTTGTCATCGTCTTTGGCGTAGCGAATCGTTTCAACAATATCAAACAGGACGTTCTCTTTCGGAAGGTCTTTGCCAAGCAGTGAACCCGTGACCGAATCCATCGGATTGATATAGCGACTCTGCTCCACGATAGGACCAGACAGGTTAAGCACTAAAGCCGATTCCTGTGGAACAGTGGGCTGAGTTGTGTCTGAGTGGAAGTATACAAAGTAGATGATGGCGATACTGAGTAAAAAGAAGAGGTTAACGAGCGCAAGACGCACAAACGTGATGAGCTTCCAAATCCCTTTAAAGATCATACCTATAAATTTGAATATCTTTTTCATTATGTCTCCGCAGTGAGATCACGTGGCTTTAACAAGCAACAGTACTATTAATCTCAATAATATGAACTGCTTAGTATCCTACGATAATTCCCTAGCTCAAACTACACCAAGAATTGTTAATCGATATATATTCTCATTAAGTGTAGACATATTAAGGGTTTCTGAACGATTAATACCTTCAGCATTATGATCGGTGTTACAAAAATGTAAACGGTTGTTTGAACTTTTGGTGATTGAGTTATATTGTGGTCAGACCACAAGGATATAATAATAGAAGTGATGTCTGCCATGTACCCACATTTACTCGAACCACTCGATCTTGGATTTACTCAGTTACGTAACCGTGTATTGATGGGATCAATGCACACGGGTTTAGAAGAAAATAAAGAAGGCCTCCACAAGCTTGCCGCGTTTTATGAAGAGCGAGCAAAAGGAGGCGTTGGCCTTATTGTTACCGGTGGTTTCTCTCCTAATTTACGTGGCAGATTGACCCCATTTAGTGCTGAGTTCAGTAAAGTTAAGCACGCAAAAGCTCACCAAGTTGTTACCGAGGCCGTGCATAAGCATGGCGGTAAAATTGCCCTTCAGTTGCTGCATGCTGGCCGCTATGCAATGCACCCATTCGCGCAAAGTGCTTCGGGCATCAAAGCGCCAATCGCTAAGTTTGCACCGAGTGAGATGAGCCCTCGTCAAATTAAAAAGACCATCGGTGCTTTTGCCAACAGTGCAGAATTAGCTCAGGTTGCTGGCTATGACGGCATAGAGATCATGGGCTCGGAAGGCTACTTGATTAACCAATTTATCTGTAAACGTACCAACATGCGTTATGACGAATGGGGCGGTTCTTATGAGAAGCGTATGCGTTTCCCGCTAGAGATCGTTAAATCGATTCGCGAAGCGGTGGGTAAAGATTTCATCATTATTTTCCGCTTATCGATGCTGGATTTGGTTGAGCAAGGCAGCACGTTCGAAGATGTTGTACTTTTGGCTCAGAAGCTAGAAGAAGCGGGCGTGACCATTATTAATACCGGCATTGGTTGGCATGAAGCTCGTGTTCCTACGATTGCGACACAAGTTCCAAGAGGGGCATTCTCTTGGGTGACGGAAAAAGTGAAACCATACGTGTCGATCCCAGTGGTGACATGTAACCGTATCAACACGCCAGAAGAGGCGGAACGTATCCTCAGCTCAGGACAGGCCGACATGGTATCAATGGCTCGTCCATTCTTGGCTGACCCTGATTTCGTTAATAAAGCGGCTCAAGACCAAGCTCAGTTCATTAACACCTGTATCGGTTGTAACCAAGCTTGTCTTGATAACGTATTCAAAGGCAAAAGAGCGAGCTGTTTGGTTAACCCTCGTGCTTGTTACGAGACTGAAATTGTTGTTCAGCCTGCCGAAGCGACCAAAACTATTGCCGTGGTTGGTGCTGGGCCTGCTGGTTTAGCCTGCGCGACGACGTTGGCACAGCGTGGTCATAATGTTGATCTGATTGAGAAAAATGACCGTATCGGTGGACAATTTAGATTGGCAATGCAGATTCCGGGTAAAGAAGAGTTCAGAGAAACGATTCGTTACTTTGCTAATCAAATCGATGCATCAGGCGTGAACTTAAAACTGGATACTGAAGCGACGTTTGAGATGTTGTTGAAGTACGATGAAGTCGTGATGGCTGCCGGTGTTGAGCCAAGAAAGCTTGATATTGAAGGGATTGACCAAGAAAACGTAATCGATTATCAAACCTTGATTCGAGAAAAGACACCAGTAGGCGAAAAAGTCGCGATTGTTGGTGCCGGTGGTATTGGTATTGATGTGGCAACTATGCTGACAGAGCCGACTTCTCACAGCTTGGATGACTGGCTGCATGAGTGGGGCATTGATAAGAATATGGAACACCCTGGTGGACTTTATCCTTACCCTGATTCGTTCAGTGACAAAACGGTTTGGGTGATGCAGCGTAAAGCGGGTCGTGTCGGTAAAGGTCCGGGTAAGACTACAGGTTGGATTCATAAACGCACATTAGAAAAACGTGGTGTGAACTTACTTGGTGGCGTGAGCTACAACAAGATTGACGACCAAGGTCTGCATATCAGCGTTGGTAAGAAAGATCAGGTACTCGATGCCGATTCCGTTATCGTGTGTGCGGGTCAGGTTTCAGTTCGTCCATTCGAAGACATGTGGCAAGAGTTTGGTGGCAAACTACACGTGATAGGCGGTGCCGATTACGCGGGTGAACTGGATGCCGTGCGTGCGATTCGCCAAGGTGTTGAGTTAGCTATTAAGCTTTAACAACAAACAGAATGTTCTCGTTTGATAAGTTTGAATCATAAAGTTCAATAAGCTGAACTAGACGGGTAACTAAGCTTGGACTAGACAGATAAATAAGGCCCCTAAGTCATAGATTTAGGGGCCTTTGTTGTTTCTAGTGTCGTTTCAAATATTGCTTCAAATAGACAGCCGTTGAGATTTATTATCGTTTGTGTTCTGTGCTACAGTTCAATTATACAAACAATAAAAATTAGTAAGGACTTCAAATGGATGCTTTGGATCTATTGCTCAACAGACGCTCAATCGCAAAACTCTCTGATCCGGCACCTGAAGGTGTGGCGTTAGAAAATATCATTAAAGCGGGCTTACGTGCTCCAGACCACGGCGCATTGACACCATGGCGCTTTGTTATCGCACAAGGCTCAGGGTTACAGAAGCTCTCTGATATTTTGGTTCGTGCAGCACAAGCTGACGAGAGCGAAGAAGCGGTCATTGAGAAAGTTAAAAAAGCGCCGTTTCGAGCACCGATGGTTATCACTATCATCGCAAAGGTAACTGAGCACGAAAAAGTGCCTGCGTTCGAGCAACATCTGTCTGCTGGCTGTGCTGCGCAAGCAATGCAAATGGCAGCCGTTGCACAAGGTTTCCAAGGTTTTTGGCGCTCAGGTAAGTGGATGTTCCACCCTGAAGTTCACCAAGCTTTCGGCCTAGAAGGCGACGATGAAATCGTTGGTTTCCTATATTTGGGTACTCCGGGCTGTGCGCCAATGAAAGCGCCAGAACGTGACTTCTCAAAGTTCGTCGAGTTCTTGTAAAGAAAGCTGAAGCTTGAATAGTGGAATGCTAACTGTATAAACAACCAGTTTTCCTTGATTTCTAGGGGCCACATTAGATAATGTGGCCCTAATTGTTTGTAGCATCTGGAAAAACATGTCTCGTCTTATCATTGCTGAAAAACCAAGCCTAGGCCGCGCGATTGCCGCCGCACTACCGAATCCACAGAAGAAAGACCAAGGGTTTATCAAATGTGGTAATGGAGATGTGGTGACTTGGTGTATTGGACACTTATTGGAGCAGGTTGAGCCGGATGCTTATGATGACCGCTATAAGAAGTGGAATTTAGCCGATCTTCCTATTGTGCCAGAGCAATGGCAGCTGAGACCGCGCAAGACTTCAAGCAAACAGCTCACGGTGATCCGAAAGCTATTGAAAGACGCGACCCAAATTGTCCATGCGGGTGACCCGGATAGAGAAGGGCAGCTGCTAGTGGATGAAGTGATCGATTACTGCAAGGTGTCTAAGGCCAAGAAAGAGTCGATGGACAGGCTGCTGATCAGCGATTTGAACTTGCCAGCGGTGAAGCGTGCGCTCTCTCAGATGCGCAGTAACCGAGATTTTATTCCACTGTCTATTTCTGCTTTAGCACGCTCTAGAGCCGATTGGCTGTATGGCATGAACATGACCCGAGCTTACACCTTGCTTGGTCAAAAGGCGGGTTACCAAGGCGTGTTGTCGGTAGGGCGAGTGCAAACGCCAGTACTTGGTTTGGTTGTAAGACGTGATGAAGAAATCGAGAATTTCATTCCTAAAGATTACTTCACTCTGCACGCTTTGATCCCTTATCAAAACAACGGCCAGAGCTTTGATATTCGAGCGCGTTGGAAACCAAGCGAAGCATGTAAACCATGGCAAGATGAAGAAGGCCGAGTGCTCAATCGAAAGCTGGTTGAGAACGTGGCTAACCGAATTGCAAATCAACCCGCGACGGTAACGGAATCAGAGCAAAAGCAAAGTAAACAAGCTGCGCCACTGCCTTATTCGTTGTCAGCTTTACAGATTGATGCGTCTAAGCGTTTTGGTATGAGTGCTCAACAGGTGTTAGATACGTGTCAGTCGTTGTACGAGAAACACAAACTCATCACTTACCCGCGTTCTGACAGCCGCTACCTACCTAAAGATCATTACTCGCAAAGAGAGTCGGTCGTGGATGCTATCGCTAACAATGCGAAAGAGCTGCAAGGTGGTGCTCAAGGTGCGGATCTTTCTCTTAAATCCAAAGCATGGAACGACAGTAAGGTCGATGCTCACCACGCGATAATTCCTACTCCGAAAAAGTCATCGGTGAACGGCCTGTCTGCCAATGAGATGAAAATCTATCAGCAAATCGCTCGCCAGTATCTAATGCAATTCTACCCACCTGCTATTTTTGCCGATGCCAAGTTAGTCTTTGATATTGCTGGTGGCGTGTTCATCGCAAAAGGGCGTCAGCTTATCAACCCGGGCTGGAAAGTGTTGATGGGGAAAACGGACACTGAAGAAAAAGGTGATGGCACGGATACGGTGCCTCCATTGGATAAAGGTACGGTGTTGACGTGTCGTGAAGGCATTATTGGCGATAAGAAAACCGAACCACCAAAGCACTTCACGGAAGCGACCTTGCTACAAGCGATGACAGGTATCGCGCGCTTTGTCGCGAACAAAGATCTTAAAGCCATTTTGAAAGAGACCGATGGTCTTGGAACGGAAGCAACCCGAGCGGGTATCTTAGATACTTTGTTTAAGAGGCAGTTGCTAACTCGACAAGGTAAGAGTATTCATAGCAGTCCTGCGGGGAGAGGTTTGATTAATGCCTTACCTGAGGACTCGACCTTTCCCGACATGACGGCTCACTGGGAGCATCAGTTGCAAGGTATGGCTGAACGAAACCAAGCGTATCAACCCTTCATGCAAGCGCTAGAAAGTAAGATCGATGGCTTAATGGGCAAGGTAAAAACAGGTGAAGTCCCTGAATCCCTGCGTCATCTTCCTAAAGTTGAAAGACCAGCATTCAAGCGCCGTAAAGGTGGTGGGACAAGGAAGAAGACTTACGCGAAGAAAGGCGCTAAAAGTTAATCAGTTAGAAACTGAAAGCTAACAACACCCATTATTGATATTGGAAATCAATATTAACGACCGACCTTGCGCCCACAACGTTTAAACAGCTGCTGCCAATAATCAACATGGCGGCGAGTTGATGCTCGAAAGGCGTGATGCGCATCTTTGATGGGAAAGTAATAACTGTGTAGTTCAGGTTGTGCGTCAAACATCCCAAGTTGCGGGGCTAACTGCTGATAGTAGCCATCTAATTGCGCCATGTACGGCTGAACTTTGCCTATATATTGCTGCTCGAACACATTGTTGATATAGCGAAACTTAGTCGTGTCTCGTTGTTTACCACAGATGATATTGTCATCAAAAGTTGTCAGCTGTTTGGTGATGGTATCAAGTTCGGCTGAAGCTCGCGTGAGCGAGTAGTATAAATCCCCGAGCGTAGAGCTCTTTTCTAATACTTCTTGAACCTCAGTAGTCTTTCCCGAAACGAGCGGAACGTTTAACGCTTGATTGATATGTTCTAAGGCATCACTGGTTTGTCGTACCTGATCGCCGATATCAGCACGTAACCACTGACTACCACGCATTTGCGACTGCATGGCATCGCTGGCATAGATTAGATTCCACTGGTGCAGCGGAAACTGTGTGAGTTTCTGCTGCTCGATTTCTTTCAGTAGCTCTACGACCTCAGGGTCTAATTCGCTACCGGATAAACATTTCCCAACACCTGCAAGTAGGGCGACTTGATAATCGTAATTACGAAACTCATCCGCGACCTTCCCCAGAACCGAATTTCTTTCTGCAATCAGATTGAACAATCCACACTGGCGAAGCTGGTAACTATCGATGAGACCGATAGAAAGTGAGGGCACGTCAATCAGCAGTTTTCTTTTTCTCGGTAGGCTTTCAAATTCCCATTCCTCTTTTATCTCGTCAGCATCTTGTACTCTGGCTATCTTGGTTTGGTAGTCGTCGAACAAGTCTCCGGGGCCATCACTGAAACAGCCAGCTAGCATCACAGTCAGACAAAACAGTGTTGAGTGCTTAACTAGGTTTGAGAGAGGGCCATCATTCATCTGCGGGTTACCAATCTATTTCGCTGCCATCGAAATTGAAGAAGTGACCACTTACTTCAGTATTCGCAGACTCGATGACTTTTATAAGACCAGAAGCTGAGGTGCCGGTGTCGATCAGAGCATTAGGGCCGCCCATTTCGGTCTGTACCCAACCAGGATGCAGAGCTAACACCGTAACGCCGTTATCCGTTAAGTCGTTACTTAAGCTCTTCACAACGGAGTTTAGAGCGGCTTTGGAGGAGCGATAGATGTAGCCGCCTCCTGAGGTGTTCTCGGACATGCTACCGACTCTGGAAGACAGGCAGGCGATCTTTTTGACGTCACTACTTTCTATAAGAGGTAATAGAGTCTCGACAAGCTTCAATGGCGCAATGGTGTTGACTTCGAATACACGACGCCACTCTTCGACATCGGTATTACCCAGACCATAACCTTTTGGACCATAGTAGCCAGCGTTGTTGATCAAGATATCAATCGACTCTATTTGCGAAGTGAGGTGGCTCACCGCTTGGTAATCGGTTATCTCTAATTGAATGCAGGTCAGGTTGCTGTTGTGGTCTGCGAGAGAGAGCAGTTCTTTTGCTGAATTGGCATCACGATAAGTCGCGTACACCTTGTGGCTACCTTCCAAGTATTGTTGAGTCAGGCTTAAGCCAATGCCGCGATTTGCTCCAGTAATGAAAATAACGCTCATGGTGATTCCTTTTTAGTTCAATTAGTTAAGTTTGATGGCTTAACACGAGAAAATCAACGCTCCACCAACTGGCCATTAGCATTCCTATAAAAATCATTACTGCTGCTACTGAGCCGCAGATCACCCCAAAGATGAGTATTAGGTTTTTCATTGCTGTCTCTTTTTTAAAGCTAAGATAATGATAACTATTATCATCAATTAAGGTTGTCGCCTAGGCTGAGACTGTTATGATTTTGAGAAAGATACGCAATTAACCTGATTATGATTCCTTTAATTTACCACCCAATCTATTCGCAGTTACCTTTACCAGAAGGTCACCGTTACCCGATTAACAAATATCAGTTGTTACACAGTGCTGTTGAAGCGTTAATGGGTAGCGATCCACAATGGGGTAATGCATTCGAAATGTTCCAGCCAACGCCAGTTTCAGTTGAGCAAGTAAAACAAGTACACGATAGCGAATATGTCGATTTGCTTGTGTCTGGTAATTTGCCTGCAGCAAAGATGAGACGCATCGGTTTCCCGTGGAGCGAACAACTTATCGAAAGAACACTCTACTCAAGTGGTGGAACCTGCTTGGCCGCTGAAATGGCAATAGAGAGTGGTTTAGCGATTCATTTGAGTGGTGGTTATCATCATGCGCATCATGATTTTGGCAGTGGCTTTTGTTTGTTGAACGATCTGGTGTTAGCGGCAAAACATGCGCTGACCTTTGAACATATCGATAAAGTGCTTATCGTCGACAGCGATGTTCATCATGGCGATGGCACAGCAACTCTTTGCCAAGAGAATGACGACATCATTACTTTGTCGTTCCACTGCGACAAAAACTTCCCTGCACGAAAACCGCTGTCTGATTTAGATGTGCCGTTAAGTCGTGAAACAGAGGATGAAGAGTTCTTACGTTGTTTTGAACAAGTCACTAAGTTAGCGATTGCTCACCATCAACCTGATCTGATTATTTATGATGCGGGGATCGATATCCATCAAGACGATGAATTGGGTTACTTGAATGTTTCGACAAAAGGGATATTTGAACGCGACTGTTTGATGATTGAATTAGCGAAATCAGAGTCTATTCCGATGGCATGCGTAGTCGGTGGCGGATATCGAACTCAGCACCAAGATCTGGTTCCAATTCACATGCAGTTATTGAAGGCCGCATTTGCTGTTAGCAGTTGAGCGGTGAGCTTGTGTGATCTCCAGATACAAAAAAGCCGCTGATTTCTCAGCGGCTTTCTTTAATGTGGTGGAGGGATAGGGATTTGAACCCTAGAACCGCTATTAACGGTTGCCGGTTTTCAAGACCGGTGCTTTCGACCACTCAGCCATCC
>NZ_JACJFF010000075.1:0-24072 GCF_014164465.1 Vibrio sp. SG41-7
TTTTTCTTTGCCAATTCAGACAAGGCGTTATTTATGACGCTCATAATTAATTCCAACCCCACAATATTGGCGTTTTAAATTTAGGCTTACATACATCGTAAGTTTCATGCATGGCTGAAAACAGGTGCTGGTTGTCGATACTTTTCTTATCTTCACTGAACGAGAGCAAAAGAGCCTTATGGCATAGTTGATTTATCAATCTTGGAATACCTAACGAGGAGCGACAAATCGCCTTTTTTTGATTCAAACTGAACAATTCAGGATTGCCACCAGATTTAGCGATCCGATTATCAATATACGCCACCGTTTCATCGAGAGTCAGCGGCCTCAGTGTTGAACTAAACGTGATTCTTTGACGAAACTGCCTAAGGTGATAAGCCTCTAATCGATCATCCAACTCAGGTTGCCCTAATAAAACAATTTGCAGCAATTTTTTATCTTCAGTTTCAAGGTTACCGAACAACCTTAATGTTTCGAGAGCTTCATCCGATAGAGCTTGAGCCTCATCAAGAATCGCTACCACTCTTAAACCTGAGTTGTGTAACTCAATGAGCTTATGCTGAATGTTATCAACTAAGGTTGCTTCATTATCGATAGTCAAACCCAGTTCTTTAGCAACGGCTTGGCGTAAATCAGCACCAGAGAGCACAGGGTTTGGCAGGTAAATAAGAGCCGTACAATCATTTAGGTGATTGACCAACATCCGGCAAACCATGGTTTTTCCAGTACCAACCTCTCCGGTGACCTTAATCACGCCCTCGCCCATTTCTAACGCCGAGATCACTGTCTGAATCGCTTCGAAATGAGGCGCTAAACCATAAAATAAATCGGTATTCGGCGTTAAAGTAAATGGCAGTTGTTCAAAACCAAAGTGAGCTTGATACATCAGTGACCTAGCTTAGTTAGATGCTGCCAATCTACATTGAGAAAGTGAGCGATTACTCTTCATCAGGGAACCACTGCTGCAGCAGATCTCGAGAGCGTTCTAACTCAGTTTGCCAAGTGTTGACGCCAACAATCGTTGGTTTTAGTAAGATCACAAGCTCAGTTTTTTGCGTCAACTGACTGGTATTACGGAACAAATGACCGAGTGCTGGGATATCGCCAAGGAATGGGACTTTCGACGTTATATCACTGGTGTTTGATTTCATTAATCCACCAATCACCACAACATCACCATCTTGCGCACGAATCACTGAGTCAGATTCACGAATAGAGCTTTTTGCCAATGGAAGTGAAACAATACCTGTAGTTGAACCAAGATTAAGCTCTTTCACCTCTTCTGCAACCTCAATAACGGCTGGGTGGACATGCAAGAACACACTGCCTTTATCATCGATCTGAGGTGTCACATCCAGAGAAATACCCGAGAAGAATGGGGTTAACTCAACCTCAGGGGCCACATTCGCGTTATCACCACTACCAACTGCACTTGATAAGTCAGTTACGTAGTATTCGTCGGTACCCACTTTTATCACTGCTTTTTGGTTATTAGCAGCAGTCACCCTTGGGCTAGATAGGACGTTCAAGTCACCCTGTGTACCCATGAAACTCAATACCGCCTCAAAGCTACCACCAGAGACAACAAGGTTAGATTGACCACCTAAAGCAGCGCCGATTGGGTCCATACCTGGCAATGTACCCGGGATAATTGCACCAGCGGCATCTTTAACAATAGAGCCCATACCTATCGTATAGTTAGTACCATTCGACGAGAACATCTTGGTCCAGTTGATGCCTTGTTGATAGCCATCACTTAAGGTCACTTCCATGATTTTGGCTTCCAAGATAACTTGGCGCTGCAAACGCTTCTGAGAAATACCCAAGAACTCTCGAACCTCACGAATTTCGTCAGGGTAAGCACGAACCGTAATCACACTGGCTTGCGGCGTTACCACTACGCTTTGCCCATCACCAGAACCAATGAGGTGAGCAACTGCCGCTTCAAGCTGTGGCCAGAAATCACTTTCAGAGGTCGTTTCAATCTCTGTACCGCCGTTCGATGTCGAATTCGATGAGTTAGAAGAGTTGGATGAATTTGACGAGTTTGAGTTCGAGCTTGAAGAGCTCGATGAATTCGAATCAGAAGTCGTGATCGTTCCGGTGGTGATGGTCGTCAATGAGCGACCTGAACGCTTCACTTGTAAGTAATCAACCGGGATCGTAACCGTACGCAGACCAGCAGGGTAAATCTGAATAACTTTGCCACGTTTTTCTATATCGTAGCCATACATATCCTGAGCAACAGCCAACACTTCATCTAACGTCACGTCAGTTAAATTAAGAGTAAGGTTTCCAGACACTCCAGGGTGAATAGCCGCGCTGTATTCAGTGCCTTTTACCAAGCTAGCAAAAAAGGTTCTCGCTTCAACACCTTTAGCTTGAATACGAAAACGCTTAACGGTTTCCATACCCGGAGACATGGCATCAGAATTAAGCTGAGGCATCAGGTCATCTTGTACCGACGAAGGAAGATCACGAAGCGCTTTGCTATTCGCTTCATTAATCGATTCGTTTAAAGACTCTTTGATCTCAACGGGATCTCGATGCCCCATCGAACAGCCGACTAAAGATGACACTAGGATTGCTACTACAAGTTTACGCATGTCTTCACTCTAACCTTAATTATTCTTAACATCTAAAGAGAACATCTCTAATTTCCACTGCTTAGAGCTTCTCTGCAGAGTGACGTATTCTGGATCTATGTTCTTAACTCGGTACCCTCTGATCGTTTCTCCTTGACCGAGAATCTGACCATTCATAATGGCATAGCAAGGTGTATCGCCTTTGCACACAATGCTTTCTAGAGAAGGTAATCGGTAACGAGTTGGCGCCTTTTTAGCTGACGTTGCTTTTTGTTGTGGCGTCAACCAGCCTAATGGCGCTGTAGGATCCTGTTCGGCCCAAGCCATTTGGCTACTAAAAAGTAATGACAACAAAAGAGCTCTAACCACCGATAAACTCCTGTCTAGTACCTAGTGTGTAAACCTCAAATACCAGTCGAGCTTTAGGGTATTCTTCGACCGAATACTGAAATGTGCGCCAGTAATAACTGACAGGAAGAGACTCAAGCGCTTGAAGATAAGCGGAAATATCAAAGTAACTGCCCGTTAATTCCATTCTTACAGGGTGAAGAAAGTAGCCTGAATATTCACTGGTCTCTTGATTATTCGAAATCGCTTCTGGTTTTAACGACTCTAGCGATTCGAGCTTAAGTCCATTTCCGGCATTAAGAACACTCTCCAATAGCTGAGACATTTGAGAAGGCGTGATCAGTCCATCGACAATCTGGGAAAGCTGAAGTGACAGATCTTGGCTCTCCACCAGCAGTTTTTTGTACTCTCGATTAATGTCTTTGTCTGGGTCTTTGTTTAACTTAGCTTGAAGAACGAGCAACTCACCTTGCTGTCTCTGGTTTGACTGAGTCAGATTCATCGTCTTTGCATTTTTAGCCTGTAAATCGAGATACGCAGGCTCAACCAACAAGGTGAACAACAACATGGATAGGCCAACAAAACCACACACGAAAAGTAGCCATTTTTCTCTCTGACTTAATGCAAGAAACTTATCGCTGAGCTGGTTCCACTGCTGCATTATTTACTCTCCCTGCGAGTACTTAGCTCAAACGTCACCACATCCTGATCATTGCGACCAATTTTTAGTTTTTCAAAAGCACGTCCAACTAAATTAAGCTCACTTTTAAACTGACCAATCCAGTTAGGAACCACATTTGCGTTACGAGCAAAGCCACTCAGATCTAAAGTATCGTGAGTCATGTAGATGTGCGAAAGAGAGATGTCATTTCGGCCTAATTTAGCTAAGGAATTCATGACGCCAGAATACCCGACTTGTTGTGATTCGTCGTATTGTCCTACCGCCTTCAAAGCCTCTTTTTTAGCCTGAGTCTCACGTTTGAGACGCGCAACTGCCGCCACTTTCTCTGGAGACGGTTTATGCTGAGTTAACTTACTATTCAATTGGTTAACTTGCTTGTTAAGCTGGTTCGAGTCATGTTGCAAAGCTGTTAGGGCTTTATCTAGATTAGAAGCTTGATACTGCATTACAAAGTAACCACCAAGTAGCAGTACACAAACGAGCCCCCAACTCGCAACAACATTGGTCAGCGTAAAATATTCTTTCTTAGGCTTGAGATGTTCAGGGTAAAGATTGACATTAAAAGCCTCTTTTTCAGCCGCGAGCTTAACCAACAAACTCTCTGAATTATCACGCTCACCTTCAACGAGCAGAGAAACTGTCGAACTCAATGTGTTATTTAACGCGCCTTGTAACTCAGACTCATCTTCCTCATCACAGCAGATTTTCAACTGATGAAGTTGAGTACCTTTAATTTGAGAAGAAAGGTAATCAATCGAGCGTTGGAGTTCTAGAGCAAGGCCATCTAATTGCAGAGCGCTTGATGCAACACCCGTTAAAGGTGGAACAACACTACGGATGCTTCTTTGAAAGCAAACGGTATTTTCAACAAACGCACCCAGCTTAAAGTGTGAATTGGCGCTGCGCTGCAAAAGGATGAAATTAGACAGTTCGCCAGCACTGTAACCCCAGATTTCATCTTCAGGAGCAACGCCTATTAATTCAACCTGAACCGAATTAGCAATATTCAAAAGCTTGTCTAACAGCTTTTTAGGCAGAACATACACTTGCAGCTTATTCGACGTCGGTAACGCGACTGCACTCGCGATAATTTCAGTCACTCTTTCAGAGACAAGATCTTTGAGTAAAAAAGGCAAGGCAACCGACCATTCACTCTCTGGAATGTCCGGTTTATCAATTTGGTAGGTTTGGTAGTAGTTAGCACAGACAATCAGCTGGAGGCTATTACTGGTAAACGCCTCACAGCTAAGCGATTTTTTTAGCGCACTCTCCCAGTCCCCATTAACCACGGGAATGCTGGTTACTTGAGGTTCTTGTTCTGTCGATGAAATATAAATGGCATCGTTGCCTAACATGACAACTTGCGAGCTGCCTTTATTATTCGTTGGCTTTATCTTGTCTAAAATCGCTTTAAAATTCATTGTTAACTACTACTCTTACGCCATCGATTTCTTCGTCCAACTTTCACAACAGATTCCGCTTTCGCGACCTTTTCAACTTGATTGGGCAAAGGGATAATTTGTTGTTCTTCGTCGAAATATCTCCCTTGATAGCCGTTAATGCCTAACTCTATCAAGGTGTTCTTTTCTTGTTTTGTCTCGACTCCAACGGCAATAACTTGAGTTGGAGAGTCACCGCATGCCCCAATTAAGCTTCGGACAAACAGTTGGTTCTCATGCCTTTGATCGATTTTCTTTATTAAGCTTCGATGAAGCTTAATGTAATTGACCTTTAAGTCTTTTATATAGTGAGTGCTAACAATGGTTCGTCCAGCTTGGCCAACCACAACTTTACACCCTAAACCTCGCAGCATCTTTGCCACCGGTCTCATATAATCAAGATGGGCAATCAAGTGCCCTTCTGGAAACTCAAACGCAAGCTGAGAGCGGTGTTGAGCAGAGAGCTGTAACAACTCACTTCTAAACCACTTAAAATGCTGTTTATTCGCAAATGGAGTAACATTCAGATTCACCGAATAGTTGAGAGGCTGAGTTGACTCTTTCAGCGATTTCAACAAAACCTTTAGAACCGATTGGTCCATTTGAGCTTGATAACCCACTTGCTCTACCGCAGGCATAAATCGAGACGATTTCAATAAACCTTTATCAGGATCCTGAATTCTAGTGAATATTTCTCTATGTAATTCATTAGCTTGACCAGATTCCGGCATAAGATAACATCGCTGAGCAAAGATTACTAAATTTTCAGGAAGCAGCGCTTTATCCAATAATGTTCTCCAACGAACACTGCCTCTATCCAACTCATTTGTATTCTGCTTAGGGTAACGGCTCCAGTTATTAATACGCTCCAGCTGAGCACTCTTTAATGCTGTTTCCGTTTCATCCATGATCTGACTGTGACGCTCACCTTCGGTATACATGGTTACGCCAATATGGCACCAATTATCAGAATCTAAAGGCTCTGGCGGAGTTAGTTTATCTAACTGCCTTAAACACTGAGCCGCCAAGGTAGCAATATCTTTAGCCCCTTGATGCGGAATAAATACGGCAAAATCAGCATCGTAATAACGAGAAAAAATGACATCAGGATAGCGTTGAACAATATTCGACAATACTTCGCCAACTTCGATAATAAAGCCGTCAGTGATTTGCTTGTCATTAACATCACGAACTTGCTCCCATTCGTCGATACGTATCAATAACACACCACCTCGAGCACCGCTTTCATGCAAAGCCGATTCAAGCTTGTTATCGAATAAGACTCGGTTTGCCGTGCCTGTGAGTTTGTCTAGGAAGGTATGGGTACGAATAAAGGTATCGAAGCGGCTTCTTTCTTGACGAGCATCTTGCAGCTCTTCGATCAAGACATCCAAGGCTTCACTTGCCGTGTATGGCCATTCAAGTTCATCTCCCTTTGCATGAGCCTCAACTTGCCCAGCGAGGATCATTCTTCCTCGCTCTTCCAAGATCTCAGAACCCATCAACTGTTCCTTCAACCAACGAACACCACGAGCCAGACAGAAAAGGATCAATGCAACCGCCAAAGTAATTGACCACATTGCTTCCATTGAGTAGCTATAACCAATATAAGGAGGCAATGCTTTAAACTCGATTCGATAACCTTCATTGCGCTCTAAAATGAAGCTTCTTTCATAAAGACGGTTGGGATCAATTTGTGGGGAGGTATCTTTGAAGCGATAAACGATGCCAGTCTGGTTTGAGAGTTTCATCTCAACAATATTGCTCGCCTGCAACATCTTAGGCATCCAACGCTGCATCGAATACGCGGCGTCGGGATCTTCCATCTCTTTATCTACAACGTCGACAATACCAACCAAATAATGGTCTAAATATTCCTGTCCGATACGCTTAAAGGAAAGTGTGCCACCAATAAAAAGAATGAACATCGCACTGATCACTATCACAGTGACAAATGCGACCAATCGAGTGCTCAATTTTAGTGTCGGGGTATATCTCATGAATAACGAAATCCTTTTCAACTCACATTATACCGTATTGCTACTTATACTATAAATTGACGTTGTAAATAAAGCGTTAAGAATTCTAGGTAACAAAAAGCCGCGATAAACGCGGCTTTTTCCAATTTAATACTGTCTTTATAATATATTAAAAACAGGGCTTAAAATGGGATGTCATCATCAAAATCCATTGGCGGCTCATTATATTGAGGTTGAGCCTGCTGAGGAGCTTGTTGAGGTGCTTTCGGCTGCTGTTGAGCTGGAGCACTGTATTGTTGTTGTGCTTGTTGCTGCTGTTGTGGCTGCTGTGGCTGACCCCAACTACCTTGCTGTTGGTTGTTACCCATACCACCTTGAGCAGGAGCACCGCCTTGAGCACGACCGCCAAGCATTTGCATTACACCGTTGAAGCCTTGAACAACGACTTCTGTTGTGTAGCGATCTTGACCGCTTTGATCTTGCCATTTACGCGTTTGAAGTTGACCTTCAATGTAAACTTGAGAACCTTTACGTAGGTACTCACCAGCAACTTCCGCCAGCTTGCCAAACAGAGCAACACGGTGCCATTCTGTTTTTTCACGCTGTTCGCCAGTTGCTTTATCACGCCATGACTCTGACGTTGCAATGGTAATGTTCGCTACTGCGCCGCCATTGGGCATGTAACGAATTTCAGGGTCATTACCTAGGTTACCCACTAATATAACTTTGTTAACTCCACGGCTAGCCATGATTTGCTCCGTCTAAATTCATAGTCTCAGAAAATTTTAGCGCACAAGAATAGCATGCTTTTCTGCAGTGATAAATCGCATTCCTATTCTCGCCTCACTACAAAGAATAAAAACGTAACAAATCATGATATTCAGAGCGATGTTGCTTTTTTCTCCACTTACAAACCACTCATTTACTTTGATAATTGATATTCAACGCAAGTCACCATTAAGGCGCTAGAGAAGCGAGAGCCTGCATGACAACGTGGAATCTAATTCTACTTAAACAGGACGTTTCAATGAGAAAATCTCGATACGCTCGCACTTTGCATTTTCTGTGCATCGACCCAAACGACACCTATCTACATGTAAAAGAGATAGAAAAACACTTATCTATTATTCTCTACAAAATGACACCGGACGATTTGATGTTATTTGATCGAAAGCAGAGCAACCGAATTTTACTGGTTGATTACAAAGAGGTGCCTCGATTAATCAACCTTCATCCAAATCTACCTGTGATGTGGAAAAATCATGAGATCATTTTATTCAACGTCCCCAAAGCTCTTCCCACATCGGAGTTGATTACGTTTGGCGTATTAAAAGGTCTGTTTTACAACACTGAAGAGAAAGCCAAAATAGCAAAGGGGCTTGAAGAGGTCATTAATGGAGACAATTGGCTACCTAGAAAAGTGGCAAGCCAATTATTGTTCTACTATCGAAATATCGTGAGCACCAATACCACCCCTACTAATGTCGACTTAACCATCAGAGAGCTGCAAGTGATTCGCTGCCTTCAATCAGGCTCATCAAACACGCAAATAGCCGATGACTTGTTTATTAGCGAATTCACCGTCAAATCTCATCTTTATCAGATATTTCGTAAGTTAGCCGTTAAGAATCGAGTCCAAGCTATTGCATGGGCAAACCAGAACTTGCTTGCATAATTGATCAGCCTCTTAAACTGACGATAATTTTGAGGAAAACTCTAGTGAACCATACGGATTGTTGCTGAATTTTCGACATAACTTATGCTAGAGTTGCCCTCAGAAATATCAACCACTCAGGTTGAATCCATAATTATTATAGATAAAGGGTCTTATCATGATCAAAAAGTGCCTTTTCCCGGCAGCTGGCTACGGTACTCGCTTCTTACCAGCAACTAAGTCAATGCCGAAAGAAATGATGCCTGTCGTCAACAAACCTCTGATTGAATACGGCGTTGAAGAAGCAATTGAAGCCGGTATGGATGGCATGTGCATTGTTACTGGCCGTGGTAAGCATTCATTGATGGACCACTTTGATAAGAACTACGAGCTTGAGCACCAGATCAGTGGCACCAATAAAGAAGATTTGCTGATCAATATCCGTGAGACGATTGAAGCAGCAAACTTCACGTACATTCGTCAACGTGAAATGAAAGGCCTTGGCCACGCTATCTTGACGGGTCGCGAGCTTGTGGGTGATGAACCTTTTGCAGTAGTGCTTGCTGATGACCTTTGTGTTAACGAACAGCAAGGTGTACTGGCTCAAATGGTTGCACTATACAAACAGTTCCGTTGCTCAATCGTTGCTGTACAGGAAGTACCTGAAAACGAGACTCACAAGTACGGTGTTATCTCTGGCGAAATGATTAAAGATGACCTTTTCCGTGTTGATGACATGGTAGAAAAGCCAGAACCAGGCACTGCGCCAAGCAACCTAGCAATCATTGGCCGTTACATTCTGACTCCAGATATCTTTGAGCTTATCGAACAGACTGAACCAGGCAAAGGCGGCGAAATCCAAATCACTGATGCATTGCTAAAACAAGCAAAAGCAGGTTGTGTGTTGGCTTACAAATTTAAAGGTCAACGTTTTGACTGCGGTAGTGTTGAAGGCTACATCGAAGCAACAAATTACTGCTTTGAAAACCTATACAAAAAAGACCAGCAACAAATCGAGCTAGGTAAGCACTCAACAACAAAAGAAGCTTAATCGCTAATTTTGGCTTACTCGCTATTTAGCTATTGATCGGCTTAACTATTGAGCGGTTTAGCTATTTAGTTAACAGCAATTAGCGGTTAGTTAACAGCACATTAAATGATTCCAAGGGTGACTCAAAAGAGTCGCCCTTTTTTGTTTACTGTTTTTTTATCCAGTAAAACTTTGCACAAATCTCACTCTATGTAATACTTTAGCCACTTAAAATTACATGGTCTATTGAGATGGATAAAATAGAAATTAGAGGCGCTCGTACGCATAACCTCAAAGACATTAACCTAACCATACCCCGTGATAAGCTGACGGTTATCACTGGTTTATCAGGTTCAGGAAAGTCGTCACTTGCGTTTGATACTCTCTATGCGGAAGGTCAACGTCGTTATGTTGAGTCTTTGTCGGCTTACGCCCGTCAATTTCTATCTCTTATGGAAAAACCCGATGTCGACCACATCGAAGGTTTATCTCCAGCCATCTCGATAGAACAAAAATCGACCTCTCACAACCCTCGTTCAACCGTCGGTACCATCACTGAAGTCTATGACTATCTAAGACTGCTTTACGCGCGAGTCGGCGAGCCACGCTGCCCTGATCACAATATCCCCCTCGCAGCGCAAACCATCAGCCAAATGGTCGACAAAGTATTAGAACTGCCTGAAGGCTCAAAGATGATGCTGATGGCACCGATCGTCAAAGAACGTAAAGGTGAGCATGTAAAGACACTGGAAAACCTCGCTGCGCAAGGCTTTATCCGAGCTCGTATTGATGGCGAGACTTGTGATTTGTCCGATCCACCCACATTGGAACTGCACAAGAAGCACACCATTGAAGTTGTGGTAGACAGATTCAAGGTTCGTCCTGATCTTCAACAACGTTTAGCCGAATCGTTCGAGACCACATTAGAGCTATCTGGTGGTATCGCTGTTGTCGGTTGGATGGATGATAAAGAACAAGAAGAGATCGTGTTCTCAGCTAACTTTGCTTGTCCAAAGTGTGGCTACAGCATGCAAGAGCTTGAGCCGCGCCTATTCTCATTCAACAATCCTGCAGGTGCATGTGGTACGTGTGATGGACTTGGTGTTCAACAATATTTTGATCCAAGTCGAGTGATTTTAGATGAGAACCTAAGCATTGCAGAAGGTGCAATAAAAGGCTGGGATCAGAAGAATTATTACTATTTTCAGATGCTAACGTCGCTATCAGACCATTATGGTTTTGATCTGTATGTGCCATTCAACTCTCTGCCTAAAAAGACTCAAGAGATCATTCTTAAAGGATCAGGGCGTACTGAAGTGGAATTCAAGTACATCAATGACCGAGGTGATATTCGAGTCAAACGTCATCCGTTTGAAGGCATCTTAAATACGCTAGAACGTCGCTACCGCGACACTGAATCTAGCGCGGTGCGTGAAGATCTTGCCAAGTACATATCAACGAAGTCATGTTCTAGCTGTGATGGCACGCGTTTAAGATTAGAAGCTCGAAATGTCTTCATTGGCGATACCACACTGCCAGAAATCGTTCAGCTCAGCATTGCTGATGCACTAGAGTTTTTCCAAAACTTATCGCTCAGCGGTCAGCGTGGTCAGATCGCTGATAAAGTAATGAAAGAGATCAATGATCGTCTGCATTTCTTGGTGAACGTTGGTTTGAATTACCTGAACCTATCACGCAGTGCAGAAACGCTGTCTGGTGGTGAAGCGCAAAGGATTCGTCTAGCAAGTCAAATTGGTGCTGGTTTAGTGGGTGTTATGTATGTACTCGATGAACCATCAATTGGCCTCCACCAGCGCGATAATGAACGTCTACTGCAAACTTTGGTTCACCTCAGAGATCTAGGAAATACCGTGCTTGTTGTTGAACATGATGAAGACGCAATCCGTTGTGCTGACCATGTTATCGATATCGGCCCAGGTGCGGGTGTGCATGGTGGACACGTGGTCGCAGAAGGCACCATGCAAGACATCATCGAAAACCCGAATTCTTTAACCGGACAATACCTGAGCGGCGCTAAAGAAATTGCGATACCAAAACAAAGAACGCCTATCGACAAGAAAAAGGTCGTCGAGATCGTTGGCGCAACGGGGAACAACCTAAAGAATGTCACTGCGACGATCCCTGTAGGCTTGTTCAGCTGTATTACGGGGGTATCGGGGTCAGGTAAATCTACACTAATCAATGACACCTTCTTTAAAGTTGCCCACACTCAATTAAACGGTGCAACAACCGCAGTTCCGGCAAAGCACAAAAAGATAAAAGGCTTAGAGCATTTCGACAAAGTGATCGATATTGACCAAAGCCCTATCGGTCGCACACCAAGATCAAACCCTGCAACCTACACTGGTATTTTCACGCCAATTCGTGAGTTATTTGCCGGTACCCAAGAATCACGATCTCGTGGCTACAAGCCAGGTCGATTCAGTTTTAACGTTCGTGGTGGTCGCTGTGAAGCGTGTCAGGGAGACGGTGTCATCAAAGTAGAGATGCACTTCTTGCCAGATGTGTATGTGCCGTGTGATGTGTGTAAAGGTAAGCGTTATAACCGTGAAACTTTAGAAGTTCGCTACAAAGGCAAAACCATTGACGAAGTTCTAGAGATGACAGTGGAAGATGCTCGAGAATACTTCAACCCTGTTCCTGTTATCGCTCGTAAGCTACAAACATTGATGGATGTTGGCCTTTCCTACATTCGTCTAGGACAAGCGGCAACAACCTTATCTGGCGGTGAAGCGCAGCGTGTTAAATTAGCGCGTGAATTGTCTAAACGAGACACGGGAAAAACCTTATACATTCTTGATGAACCAACAACAGGTCTTCATTTCCACGATATCCAGCAGCTATTGACGGTATTACATAGGCTGCGTGATCACGGTAATACGGTTGTCGTGATTGAGCACAACCTCGATGTCGTCAAAACAGCAGACTGGATCTTAGACCTTGGTCCAGAAGGTGGTCAAGGTGGTGGTGAGATTGTTGCAGAAGGTACACCTGAAGATGTGGCGTTAGTCGAAGGTTCGCACACTGCTCGCTTCCTTAAGCCTATGTTAAATTTGAAGTAGGTGTAAAATAGCGCCCTGCGAGCAGACAGAAAAATGTTAAAGTAACAGAGCTTGTTTCAGAAGGAACAAGCTCTGTTTTTATAAGGTTAGGGATTTATGGCAACAATACACACTAGCGGTACCCAACTAGAAAATCAGGTAACTCAGCTACCACTCAATAAAGCATTTCTGGCTTCTTTAGCTGTTGTATTCTTGTTAGCCATGCATTTTTTCATGCCGAATCCTGGAGGCTCAGGCCTTGCGTTATCGTTTAACCCAACCACTTGGTTAGCTCTTAGCTTTACGTTAGCAATTGGCTTCTACCAACTCGCGACTAACCGAGTACTTAAATATTCCAAGTTAACCGTTGGCTTGCTGATCAGTTGCGTGATACTTACGCTACCCACGCTCTACAGTAACGCCTTTCCTCAAGCCGCATCTGGTCGACTACTGGGATTGTGGGCGGGCTTCGCTTTATTCGTCGTACTTCAGCAATTTAAGTTCAGCAATAAACACAAGCAACGCATGTTGTGGTTCATTGTGCTTGCTGTGGTTATACAAGCACTCTTTGGTTACGTGCAATATTTCTTACTGGAACCCGGCAATCTATTTGGTTACAACACAACGGCTAATCGACCTTACGGGATATTCCAACAACCGAATGTAATGGCCAGCTTTTTAGCTACCGGTTTTGTGCTTTCAGCGTATCTTTTAGCGAGACAGCCCGCTAAATATAATCACAAAATTAGCGAGTCATTCTTACTATACCTAGCCCCAACCTTAACCGTACCTTTGCTGATCATCATTGCATCACGTACCGGATGGTTGGCTGCCGTCATTGGGTTTGTCTGCATTCTGCCTTATCTATACAAGTTCTCGACCAAGAAACGCTTCTACGGATGGTGCGCATCAGTGCTCGTCGGTATCGTGGTCGCTTTTTCGGTAATCAGCCTCAGTACAACTGATAGCCTCGCAAGTAAAAGGGCTAACTTAGAAAGCCCACGAGCTTATACCTTTCCACAAGCGCTAGACATGATGATCGAAAAGCCATTTACAGGGTATGGCTACGGGAAGTTCGAATCCGAGTACACGCTATACACAGCTCGCCAGCATCAACTCAACCCAAGTTATCATCCCGGCCTTCCTTCAATGGATCACCCACACAATGAGTTCCTGTTTTGGGGGGTTGAAGGTGGAATAGTACCAATCATCGGGATCTTGATTGCTGCAGTGTTGGTGATGTCACGCATAACAAGCTCAGCGAAAGGAACACGTCTAGCACTACTCGCGCTATTTATACCGATACTCTTACATTCTCAGCTCGAGTACCCTTTTTACCACTCAGCGATTCACTGGATAACATTCATCATCTTGATTTACTGGGTCGATCAACGAGCTTCTCGTCACTATCAACAGCCGTTTAGTATCGTTAGTAAAACCCTGTTTAGAGTGTCTAGCTTGGTGGTTCCGATCTTGGTGAGTTTCTATATGTTGAGCGCGCTGCATACCAATTATGTCCTGACTCAATTTGAACTTTCTAAACCCAAAAACCCGGATATTCTTAAGCAGGTAACGAACCCTGTAGTCTGGAAAGATCGCTATGATTGGGACGTATACAGCACCTATCTAAATATCGGCCTCTACAAAGCTGATCCTAGCTTGATCCAACCTTATATAGATTGGTCGTTAGAGATCATAAAACGTAAGCCAAGGCCTGCTTTCTACAGCAACCTGATTCTAGCGTATCAAGGATTAGGCGATCACAGTAAAGCCGAACAAATTCGTAGTGAAGCGAGCTTCTTGTTCCCAAATAGAGACTTTTCCAAGGTTCAATATAAGAAAATATCGGAAGCTGAAAACAACATTTCTTCTGCTAAATGACGTCACGGAATCTAGAGTTAATTCACCATATTGACGTTTAGTCTAGACACAAAAAAGCGCACGATCTCTCGTGCGCTTTTCTTTTGAACTTGAGTTTATTACCGCTATTTTAAAACGTCTTGCAACGCTTTTAAGCACAAAGCGACATTCTCTTTTCGAGCGCCATAACCCATTAAACCAATACGCCAAGCCTTGCCAGCCAAAGAACCAAGTCCTGCGCCAATTTCAAGGTTATATTCTTCTAGAAGTTGTGTTCTGATTTTGGCTTCATCGATTCCTTCAGGGAAATAAAGCGCATTGAGCTGCGGAAGACGACTCTCTTCATCAACCACAAACTTTAATCCTAGTGCTTCTACGCCTCCTTTAAGCTCTTGGTGCATCGCATGGTGACGTGACCACGCATTATCCAGGCCTTCATTTTTCAATAAAACCAACGACTCATGCAGAGCATACAGGCTATTCACGGGTGCCGTATGGTGGTAGCTACGCTTGCCTTCTCCACTCCAGTAACCCAGTACTAAGCTTTGATCTAGGAACCAGCTTTGTACTGGAGTTTGACGTGCCTTCATCTTCTCAACCGCACGTTGAGAGAAAGTCACTGGAGACAGGCCAGGAACGCAAGATAGACACTTTTGACTACCTGAATACACCGCATCGAGTTGCCATTCATCAACCAACAATGGCACACCACCTAATGACGTCACCGCATCCACAATCGACAACGCATCAAACTGACGAGCGACGGCTGAAATCGCTTGAGCATCCGATAACGCTCCAGTAGACGTCTCTGCATGCACAAATGCGACAGCAACTGCATCGGGGTTTTCTGCCAATGCCTTTTCGACCTTTTCAACGGAAACGGGCTTGCCCCACTCATCATCTACAAGGATCGCTTCACCACCACAGCGCACAACATTCTCTCGCATACGTTCACCAAAAACGCCATTGCGACAAACAATTACCTTCTCACCGGGCTCAATCAAGTTAACAAAACAGGTTTCCATACCTGCGCTGCCCGGCGCAGAAACAGCAATCGTAAACTCATTTTCAGTTTGGAATGCATACTTAAGAAGTTGTTTCAGTTCATCCATCATCGCGATAAATAACGGGTCGAGGTGACCAATAGTTGGACGGCTCAAGGCCTGCAAAACTTGAGGAGAAATGTCTGAAGGCCCCGGCCCCATTAACGTTCGGTGTGGCGGATAAAAGCTCTCGATAGCAGTAGTGAGTGTTAAATTAGACATGTACATCCCTTACGTTAATGTTGTGAACAATCCACCCTAAAGCAAATCGATACCGTCATCAATTAGCTAAAAGTATTGAGGTCACACCAGTGTCACATAATTGTTAAAATTATTTTTTAAATATCTCCAGTTACGGATTGACATTGTTACCGCAAACACGTTCAATGAAATGGCTATCTAGCAGAAGAGGAGCACTGCCCAGGCAGATGTTTTGTGGAACCGCATTTCCAATACAAAGCATCAAGGGGGAGCAGTGCCGAGATAATAAAAGGATGCAGGACCTTTATTATCGGTTGAGCGGGCTGAATCCCGGCAACTGTCGCCATTTCTATATGGTGAAGAGCTTCTGAGGTTACTATTCTAATAATTCCTCTCTTTTTGCTCTAAATACTCTCTTCGAAAAACATCGGACGTTGGATTACCCAACAGTAATTTTATTTTAGGAAGTCGTGGGAGATATATCGTGAGTGCATCTAATGTAGCTGGTTCTTTTAATGTCGCTAAGTTTGGTGGAACAAGTGTTGCCAACTTTGAAGCAATGAGCCGTTGTGCTGCCATTATTGAAAATAACTCGAATACGAAACTGGTTGTGAGCAGCGCGTGCTCAGGCGTCACCAACTTGCTGGTTGAGCTAGCGAATGGTGTCCAAGACAAAACTCGTCGTCAGGAATTATTGACGCAATTGACTGACATTCATAACGCGATTCTTGATCAGCTAGCTGACCCAATTAGCATTGAAAAAGATGTGCACTGTATTCTCGATGACATTGCGAGTGCAGCCGAAGCGGCATCATTCCAAGCCAGTACTAAACTCACCGATCACCTAGTGGCATGTGGCGAACTGATGTCGACACATATCCTCGCTCAAATCATTCGCGAGCGTGGCACACCCGCTGTCCGTTTTGATATCAGAGAAGTGATGCGCACCAATGGTGACTTCGGCAAAGCAGAACCACAGTTAAAAGATATTGCAGCTTTAGCACAACAGAAATTGATTCCACTCTGCCAGCAGCAAGTTGTCGTTACCCAAGGCTTTATCGGCGCCGATAGCGAAGGTAACACCACAACGTTAGGTCGTGGTGGTAGTGATTACTCAGCGGCACTGATTGCAGAATCTGTACAAGCGATTGGTTTAGAAATCTGGACTGATGTTCCGGGCATCTACACCACGGATCCACGTATCGCATCGAAAGCATCTCCTATCCCAGAGATCAGCTTCAGCGAAGCATCGGAAATGGCAAACTTTGGCGCGAAGATCTTACACCCATCGACTCTAGTCCCGGCACTACGCCACCAAATTCCGGTATTTGTCGGCTCATCAAAAGCACCAGAGCTCGGAGGCACATGGATTCGTCAACAAGTTGAAAGCTCCCCTCTGTTCAGAGCGCTTGCCCTACGCTGCAACCAAACCATGGTTACGCTACGCAGCGCCAATATGTTCCATGCTTATGGCTTCCTCGCAAAAGTGTTCGAGATCCTCGCTAAGCATAAGATCTCTGTCGATCTTATCACTACCTCAGAGATCAGTGTCTCACTCACTCTCGATCAAACAGATACATCGGGTGGTGCACCTCAGCTACCAGAAGCCGCTCGCATTGAGCTTGAAGAGCTGTGTTCTGTGGATATTGAACACGACCTATGCCTTGTTGCTCTTATTGGCAACAACATGAGTGAAAGCAAAGGCTATGCGAAGCAAGTATTCGGCACGCTTGAAGACTTCAACCTACGTATGATTTGTTACGGAGCGAGCCCACATAACCTGTGCTTCTTGCTTGATGAATCTGTCTCCAAGTTAGCGATTCAAAAGCTGCATCAAGAGCTGTTTGAATAAAACGACGGTTGCTCGATTAGTTTAAAATCACCAAACGACAGATACAAAAAGGGTTGCTATTAAGCAACCCTTTCTCTTTTTTACTTTACGAATCAAAGCTCGTCATAGATTCAAACTAGTTAATGTTTGGACCTAACCACTTCTCAGCTTCCAACATATCCCAACCTTTACGGTCGGCATAGCTATCCACTTGATCTTGTTGAATCTGTGCAATTGCAAAATATCTAGCATCAGGATGTGAGAAGTACATACCAGACACAGAAGCACCTGGCCACATTGCGTAACTCGTGGTTAGCGACATGTCGATTGCTTTTTCAACGTCCATCAACTCCCACAACGTGCCTTTCTCTGTATGCTCTGGGCAAGCAGGGTAACCCGGGGCTGGGCGAATACCTTGGTACTTCTCTCGAATCAAATCGTCGTTAGACAAATTCTCATCAGGTGAGTAGCCCCAAATGTCCTTTCTCACTTCTTTATGCAAGTATTCAGCGAACGCTTCAGCCAATCGGTCTGCAACCGCCTGAATCATAATCGCGTTGTAGTCATCACCATTGGCTTTGTATTCATCAGCCAGCTCTCGCTCACCAATACCACCCGTTACTGCAAAACCACCAATCCAATCCGCTTTACCGCTGTCTTTTGGCGCAATGTAATCTGACAAACAGTAGTTAAATCCTTTGGGCTTTTCGGTTTGCTGACGAAGGTTGTGCAGAACCTTTAATACTTCAGTACGCGATTCATCGGTATACACTTCAATATCATCGCCAACACTGTTCGCTGGGAACATGGCACACATACCACGAGCTTCAAGCAACTTCTCTCTTTCTACTCGATCTAATAAATCATTGGCGTCTTTAAATAAGCGCTTCGCCTCTTCGCCTACTTCTTCATGATCAAAAATTGCCGGGTACTTACCAACCAAAGACCACGTCATAAAGAACGGAGTCCAGTCGATGTACTGACGTAAAGTAGCCACATCAAAGTCCTTGAAGATGTGTACTCCCGGTTTAGCGGGTGCAGGGGGAGTATACGCATTCCAATCGATAGCAACTTTATTGGCACGCGCTCTCTCTAGCGAGACTGGCTTAGTGCGCGGCTTTTTGCGGTTGTGTTGATCGCGAACGCGATCGTAATCAATATCTAACTTCTCAACAAATGCAGGCTTCAGTTCGTTAGAGAGTAGAGAAGTACACACACCAACAGCACGTGAGGCATTGTTTACGTAGACCACAGGTTCAGAGTAGTTCTGTTCAATCTTAACGGCTGTATGCGCTTTAGATGTGGTTGCTCCGCCAATCAGAAGAGGCAGTTTAAAGCCTTGTCTCTCCATCTCTTTAGCCACATGAACCATCTCATCCAATGAAGGAGTGATCAAACCCGAAAGACCAATGATATCGACGTTCTCTTCTTTAGCGACCTTAAGGATTTTTTCACATGAAACCATCACGCCCAGATCGATAATTTCGTAGTTATTACACTGCAAGACAACGCCAACAATGTTTTTACCAATATCGTGAACATCGCCTTTTACGGTCGCCAGTAAGATTTTTCCGTTAGTTGCACCAACGTCTTTGGTTGCATTAATAAATGGTTCTAGATGGGCTACCGCTTGCTTCATAACACGGGCAGATTTCACCACTTGAGGAAGGAACATCTTACCTTCACCGAAGAGATCACCAACCACGTTCATGCCATCCATTAATGGACCTTCAATCACCTCGATAGGGCGAGAGGCATTAACACGAGCTTCTTCGGTATCTTCAACAATAAAGTCGGTAATACCTTTCACTAAAGAGTGTTCTAAGCGCTTTTCTACTGGCCAGGTACGCCACTCTAAAGCCGATTTATCTTCAACTTTCCCCACTGCACGCTCTAGATACTCAGTCGCAATATCGAGTAATCGCTCTGTTGAGTCGTCTCGGCGGTTTAGAACCACATCTTCAACGGCTTCACGTAAATCCTCAGGCACATTATCGTAAATCTCTAATTGCCCCGCATTTACAATGCCCATATCCATACCGTTTTTAAAACAGTGGTATAGGAATACCGCGTGAATAGCCTCACGAACGTAGTTATTACCGCGGAAAGAGAATGAAACATTCGACACACCACCCGAGATCATCGCATGCGGAAGATCGCGTTTGATGTCCCCTACAGCTTCAATGAAGTCGACCGCATAGTTGTTATGCTCATCAATACCAGTAGCCACTGCGAAAATGTTTGGGTCAAAAATAATATCTTCTGGCGGGAAACCTACTTCATCAACAAGAATATTGTAGGCATTAGTACAAATCTCGACTTTACGCTCTCGAGTATCAGCCTGTCCTAGTTCATCGAACGCCATCACAATGACAGCTGCGCCATAACGACGAACCAGTTTAGCTTGCTCGACAAACTTCTCTTTCCCTTCCTTCAATGAGATAGAGTTAACGATGCCTTTACCCTGAATACATTTCAGGCCAGCTTCGATAACTTCCCATTTTGAAGAATCGACCATGACTGGTACTTTCGAGATCTCTGGCTCAGACGCACATAGATTAAGGAATTTAACCATACACGCTTCAGCGTCTAGCATCCCTTCATCCATGTTGATATCGATGATCTGAGCGCCGTTCTCAACTTGCTCTCGAGCAACACTCAAGGCTTCGTCGTAAAGCTCTTCTTTAATCAATCGCTTAAATCGAGCAGAGCCGGTAACGTTAGTACGCTCACCGACGTTTACAAACAATGATTCTTTAGCAATCGTTAATGGTTCTAAGCCAGATAAACGGCAAGACACAGGCAAATCAGGTAATTGACGTGGAGTTACGCCTTCAACGGCCTCTGCCATGTGACGTATATGTTCTGGCGTTGTACCACAACAACCACCAATTAGGTTCAAGAAGCCACTCTCGGCCCATTCCTTAACGTGTTCAGCCATATCTTCAGGAGAAAGGTCATACTCACCGAATGCATTAGGTAAACCCGCGTTAGGGTGAGCAGAAACGTTACATTCTGAGATACGAGACATCTCACCAACGTACTCTCGCAGTTCGTCAGGGCCTAATGCACAGTTCAATCCAAATGAGATAGGTTTAACATGACGAAGGGCATTGTAGAAGGCTTCTGTTGTTTGCCCTGAAAGCGTACGACCTGATGCGTCAGTAATGGTACCGGAGATCATCACTGGAAGAGTAATACCCACTTCTTCAAAAACAGATTCAACCGCAAAAGAACATGCTTTTGCATTTAACGTATCGAAGATAGTTTCGATAAGAATAAGATCTGAGCCGCCTTTGATAAGTGCTCGTGTCGATTCGGAGTAAGCTTCAACAAGCTCATCAAAGCTAACATTACGATAGCCCGGATCATTAACGTCTGGAGAGATAGAACAAGTTCGGTTAGTTGGACCTAACACACCCGCCACGAAACGGGGTTTGTCTGGGGTCTTTGCCGTCCATTCGTCTGCCGCTTCACGAGCTAATTTTGCAGCTGTAAAGTTAATTTCTTCGCTAAGACTTTCCATATCGTAGTCGGCCATAGCGATGGTTGTAGAGTTAAAGGTATTGGTCTCGAGGATATCAGCACCGGCTTCCAAATATTCCATATGGATATCTTTGATAAGCTTAGGTTGTGTAAGTACCAAAAGGTCGTTGTTACCTTTTAAATCACTATGCCAATCAGCAAAGCGCTCACCACGATAGTCTTGCTCTTCCAATTTATAATCCTGAATCATGGTACCCATGCCACCATCAATCAGTAAAATTCGTTGCTTCAACAGAGCGTCAATCTTTTGCCTTACATTACTTCCCACGGTACAACCTCATTCCTTTAATTATCTCTCCATCCTACCACACATTAAAAAGGAGTCTAGACGTCTAAAAGATGAAATTGATTACCAAGTCATGACAAAAAAATGTTTGCTATTTGAGCATGAGACAACGAAAATTCATATTCATACTTTGTTACATGTTGGGATCCCAATGTCGGTCTATTACACCTTATGCTTCTTGTCCGCAGCTGCCATGCTTATTGCTTTCGTGAATACCAAAATTGGTAAAATGCAGACAACCATCGCCATTACAGCTGGCTCAATGATGTTATCTCTATTAATTATCATTGCGGGACAAAACAATTGGTTCCAATTGGCTGACATCGCCTCAGAAACCGTTGCCAGTATCAACTTTGAAGATTTCCTCCTGAAAGGAATACTGGGATTCTTACTCTTTGCAGGTGGTTTAGGGATTAAATTACCTAATCTAAAAGATCAGAAATGGGAAATAACGGTACTCGCTCTTGGCGCTACACTATTTTCGACATTCTTTATTGGCTTTGTACTGTATGGATTCTGTCAGTTTATCGGTATTCAATTTGACCTAATTTATTGCTTACTTTTTGGCTCTCTAATATCTCCAACCGATCCAATCGCTGTATTAGCAATAGTGAAAAAGCTCGATGCTCCCAGACGAATCTCTACTCAAATCGAGGGAGAATCTCTATTCAACGATGGTTTTGGCCTAGTGATCTTCGTTACCCTATTTACCATTGCGTTCGGTACAGAAGCACCGACCGTAGGTAGCGTGACCATGTTATTCGTCCAAGAGGCTATCGGTGGTATCGTCTATGGCTTTGTTCTAGGTTTAATATTCCATTACCTAATCAGCAACACCGATGACCACTCGATGGAGCTGCTATTAACCATAGGTATTCCGACAGCTGGTTATGCCTTTGCTGAAGTCCTACATGTATCAGGACCGTTAGCAATGGTGGTATCAGGTATCATGATTGGTAACTGGACGCGCTTTATTGGATTCTCGAAAGAGAGTGAGGATCACCTAGACCACTTCTGGGAATTGATAGATGAATTCTTAAATGGCGTATTGTTCTTATTGATCGGTATGTCGATGTTGCTATTCAAATTCCACCAAGAAGACTGGATCTTAATGGCGTTCGCAGTACCTCTAGTACTAAGCGCACGCTACCTAAGTGTTTTCTTGTCTTATATCGGATTCAAACGCTTTAGAACTTACAACCCTTGGTCAATCAAGATCTTAACTTGGGGTGGTTTGCGTGGTGGTCTAGCTCTAGCCATGGCACTTTCAATTCCTTCAGGTATCTGGGTGATTGAAGACAAGGCAATAGATGTTAAAGAGATAATCCTCGTCATGACATACGCTGTCGTTGTGTTCTCAATCTTAGTCCAAGGTTCAACAATTACTCCAATGATAGAGAAAGCGAAACAAGCTGAGAAAGAATTGGATTAACACCGAAAAATATAAAACTAGGCTGCCTAATTTAGGTGGCCTTTTTTATATCTAATGAAAGTCAGATTCGCCGATTTCCTCACTGAAAATCTAGCTCAAAGGTATACATGAACAATAGAACTTACCACGGCGTTTACTGCACTGTTATTGAAGCAACCAAAAGCCTTTATGTTGGGTAAACATTAGATTTAATCGGGACTAAAGCGAAGACGAATGGTGTTTAATCACGCTGCCGACGATATGATAAAACGCTCTTAGCCAGCAATCTTTCCGGAAGTGAGGCTATGCAAAGAACTCGTTTTTTGCAACGCAAGCGAGTCTACCCACTTTAGAACAGACTTCAGTTGTATAAGCATTCCTTCCGGAAAAATAATTAGACTCAAGGCCTAACAGGTATAGCTTTAGTCACTACCAGAAACTACGGAGCGAGATGAGTGCTGAACGAAAGCTCTAGTGTTCGACTAAGCCTTTAAATACGGCAAGGTTGTATTTAGTAGGTATTAAGCGATTCGATTAAATAGGGGGAGCTAAAGGAGCACTTAATACTTCTAGCGTTACATTAAAGGTGACAGGCATAAAAAAGGCTCTAGCATTTCTGCTGGGACGCGCAGTCTAGAGCCTTATATATGGCAGGGGTGGACTGAGCCGGCACTCCGGAGATTAGACCGGGCTGGCGATCCAGCTCCCAACATTGCTTCGTAGAAGCAATAGATGCAAAAAAGCCTCAGCATTTCTGCTGAGGCTTCGTATATGGCAGGGGTGGAGAGATTCGAACTCCCAGCACGCGCTGTTTTGGTAAGTCGGGGAATACGCTGCTTTACTAATGGCGTATGATTCAGAAAGTAAAAAGGCCCTAGCATTTCTGCTAGAGCCTTAAATATGGCAGGGGTGGAGAGATTCGAACTCCCAACACGCGGATTTGGAATCCGCTGCTCTGCCAATTGGAGCTACACCCCTAAAACTTTTTACTACTTCAGATTCGAAAAAACCTCGCACTAGGCGAGGTTATCGAATAAGTGGCGGAGTGGACGGGACTCGAACCCGCGACCCCCGGCGTGACAGGCCGGTATTCTAACCAACTGAACTACCACTCC
>NZ_JACJFF010000076.1:0-23603 GCF_014164465.1 Vibrio sp. SG41-7
TACTTGCAGGCCTCTGGGTTTTCTTGCAAATGTGCGAAGTATTAAATACTTACACGACAGAGGAAATCAACAGGATGAAAGAATTGGCCCGTTCATTTTTTGCTCAATATGTGTAGATACCCATGGCCTTGGGCGCGTACTTAAGCCCTTAGAGGGGACCACCCAATAAGCCTCCGGCTAAGCTGGAGGTCATTTGACTGATTGTAAAGCGATGTGTCTTCAATCTTGCTATAGTACCCAAATAAGCAACAATAATATGGATTGATTATGATTGATTCTATCGTCAGTTTAGCCGAAATGGATGAGAGTATTGAACTTGTGTGGCTATATGGCTCTCGCGCTCAAGGTACGCATCATCAAGAGAGTGATTTTGATTTGGCGGTAGCATTTCATGATCATGCTTTATCGGTTCTAGCTTTACGAACTCGTCCTGAGTGTTTGGCTATAGAGTGGGCAGAACAGTTAGATTTACCTTTAGATAAGCTGAGTATTGTTGATATTAATCGCCTCCCTGTTGCACTCGCCTTCAATGTCATTGAGTACGGCGTTCTGATTTATAACAATAATCCGTTACTCGTTTATAAAGAGCAGAATCGTATTCATTCTATGTTTGAATATCAATTGATTGAAGCTAAGAGGAACGCCTTGCATGAATAAAGGTCTTGAATTATATCTAATGGAAGTTGAGTCTCATAAAGCTAAATGCCTGAAAGAGCTAGATGAGCTTAACCTTGATTTAAATGAGTCTGAGTTAAAAAGTCGAGACTATCTTGCTACTGAGCGCTTATTGCAGGTTTTTACTGAGATGTGTATCGGCTTATCTAAGCATATGGTGAAGAAGATCCAAAATAAGAGTGTGATAGAAGCATATCAATCTTTTTCTATCTTAAAAGAGCATAACTTGATTTCTAGTAATGAGTTGCGCGCTTGGAAGCAGATTATCGGTATGCGTAATGGTTTGGTGCATGATTATTTAAATATCGACTTGCTGATCATTGAAGATATTTTACGCGAAAGGCATTATCAAACATTAGCGGAATTTACTGATAAAGCGGTAATTTTTTTATTATCTAAATAACTTCAATTAGCAATCTCGTTTATCTCGTTTAAGCTATTTAACATTGCGCATTAATCTCATAACTTATTTTAAATCAATGTGATAGTGAGATTTCTTGACGTTACATTACCTAGCTAAATCTAAAATAGCACACACGTAGACTTATGAATGACGCCATACAACTTGCCAAACTCGAACTCTCAGACCTACAAGTCAATGTCTTATTAGCCATAGTGTTGAGTGTTAGCCGCCGTCAAAGTGACGCCTACCTGTCCTACGTCAATTTGACCTCTAAAAATGAGTCAGTTCTTGAGTTTAACCAGATAAAGAGTGAGCTCCGCTCTCTTGGTCTTATACGAATTGTGAACGATAAGGGGGAGGGGTTCATCTACTTTACCCCTGAAGGGTTGAGCTTCGCGATTGTTGCCTGTGAACAAGAAAGCTATCGAGTTCATAGGCGTATAGAATTAGCGGTTCGCTCCTCGGGGGCGCATTATGCGCGTTTTATCGCTTCTGGGTTTACTCAATATTGTCATCGTTATCAAACGAATGATGAGCTGATGGAGCAGAGCATCAATGATGGTTTACACCTACTGAGCAAGAGCTCACTTTTGTGGCTGTTAACCCCACCTAGCGAGGTGGTCATTGGGTATGGGGACTACTTTCTTCAAACTTGGTTGAGCTTAATTGCCTCTGCCCACTCAGCGAAAACCTATCAATCATTAAATGCAGCACTTCCTAGCCATGTTAAGGCGAAGATACCGGTTCATTTTGTTGCTGATGCGCCATTGTTTTCTAACAAACCGATAGATGCGGCGCACTTTTTACGTAAGCTCGATGTGGGATATTTAGAAGCCAGAACTCACCGCTTTTCGGTTAATCACAATACTCGCTTAAGCTTCTCTTCGTTGATTGACCTTTTTATTCTAAAGAACTTGCAGCCAGAACTCGCCGGTGAATTGATGGAGCAATACCAAAGTCTAACTTTGATTCAGAGGTATGTTCTTGGTTTCTACCCATGGGGAAAGGAATTTGACTATCTCTCTATGAGTGACGACCGACTGGTTGAGCTGTTTTTCGACGCTAATATGTGGCTTGAGTCAGTTGTGGATGGTGACAAGCTCAAATGGGGACGACTGGTTTTAGAGTTGTTGCAAATGAGCCGAGTCAAAGACCGGCCTGAGTTGTCGGGTTTTGTTGAACAGCTGGCGGCACACTCATTGACACAGCATATCCTCGCTTTGACGCCAGATTTCAACTTGATGCGTTTGGGACAACAGCTTCTAAGACACCTAATTGGTGTTGAGCCCATGATTGACAAACCCGATATGTGGGGGTTGTGGGTTAGGAATGTTGAATCTTTGTTTAATGCGGAAAAGTCGGTTGGTGAGGAGCGTGTTGTCTGGGTTCTGCTGGACAATAATACCGTCTGTGCAAAAGTGCAGAAAAAGGGCAAAAAAGGTTGGAGTCGAGGTCGGCAGGTTACGCTACAGAACCTGAGTTTCAGCTATAGAGAGGAACTCACAGAAAGCGACATTGCGTTGATGTCTCACTTTGAACGGGGTTCTTATGGCTGGCGTGAAGAGCATGCCTTATCAAAGTCATCGTTAAGTCTTTTATCTCGTGCCAATAATGTTGTGAATCAACAAGGCCAACCTATTTCCATTGTACCCGACCCTTCATTGTTGATTGTTGGTGAGCGGGATGGGTTGCTGGATTTGGGTCGCTTCCCAAAGACGGAGCGCTCTGAATTAGAGCTCTTGAAAGAGAGAGCACCTGGTATTCTTACTTTTGATTCTACACCCGATAACGTAAAGCGTTTCTTCGCTTTGTCTGAAAGTATGCCTTCGGTACCATCAGGGTATGTGGATAGCTTAATCCCACTCCTTGGCAACGATATCGATTGGTATTGCCCATCTGAGCAAAAAGGGAATATCGATGTGGGCGTCTGGGATGAACGACCTCATCTATGGTTGAACTTAGTTGACGGTCGACTTGATCTTTCAATTGAGCATCAATCGTTGGAGGGGACGGTTCGTGTCCCTTCTGCAAGCGGAGAGAATTGGCTACACCAAGACGGGAGAACGTGGTTTAACCGTGATCTTGAGCAAGAAAGAGTGCAGTTAACTCAGCTTCGTAAGGCGCTAGGCTTTAAAAAACGTAATGAAACCAGTCTAGTGGTGGCCTCTGAAGATATCTCTGATGTGTTGAACGCGATAGCTTCTCTGGATAATGTCCCCGTGCATTGGCATACGAATAGCAAGCAAGTAAAAACCATTAATGCACAAGATGTGGACCTTGAGATTAACAAGAAAGGTGAGTGGTTTAGTCTCACTGGCGAGGTGGTTCTTGATGGCGGTTTAGTCTTAGACTTGCAGCGTCTATTAGAGTCAAGACGTTCAGGCTATATCGAAATCAAAGAGCAGAATCTGACACTGTTAGTCAATGACGCATTGCGTAAGCAGCTTAACCTGCTTGATAGCGTGCTCAATGAGGAACTTTCAGTGAATACCAAAATGGCGTACCCCCTACAGAAGTTAGTTGAAACCATGTCGATCAGTAGCGACCAAGGTTGGAAGGCGCTCGAGCAGGAATGGTCTAAACCGATAATGATTGAGCCGCAGCGTTTGGTGGTTTTACGTGATTATCAACGCACGAGTGTTCACTGGGCGATTCATCTGTTAACTCACGGTTTTGGTGCCTGTTTAGCCGATGATATGGGGTTAGGAAAAACGCTCCAAGCGCTCAAGGTGATAGAGTATTTTACCTCCTCGGGACCAAGCTTGGTGGTGTGTCCTAAATCGGTATTGATTAACTGGCAGCAAGAGGCTGAGCGCTTTACGCCACAGCTTTCGATACTGGATCTAGAAACCAGTGCTAACCGTGCTCAGGTGCTGACCGAAGCCAAAGCCGGAGAGGTGGTGTTGATGAGTTATGGTCTAGTGACTCGTTTGGCAAAAGAGCTTGAGGAGGTTGAGTGGCAGAGTGTGGTGCTCGATGAAGCTCAGCAAATCAAGAACCCTAATGCGCAGCGTACAAAAGTGTTGGTGAATCTTAATGCGCAGCGACGTATTACGTTGTCGGGTACCCCAGTAGAAAACCACCTTGTTGAGCTATGGAGTCAGTTCTCGTTTTTAAATCCAGGTTTACTGGGTTCACTCAAACAGTTTAAAACCAAGTATGGGCAAGCTTCTAAAAATGAAGAGGATATGTTTAGACTGCGAGCGTTGGTGAGCCCATTTATTATGCGTCGATTGAAAAATGAGGTGCTCACCGAATTGCCTGAAAAAACGGAGTTGGTGCACCATATTGAGCTTAGTGCGAAGGAGCGTAGTGCTTATGAGGCGGTGCGACAGGACTCCTTACGTATCAGTGAGTCGCTCGATAAAGGCAGTTCGATTAAGTTGTTTGCTGCACTGACGCGATTACGCCAAGTGTGCTGCGACCCGTACTTGGTGTTTGATACTATGCCAGAAGCCAGTAGCAAACTAAAAGAAGCGTTACACTTGGTGCATGAAGCGCGTCAAGGTGGGCATAAGATCTTAATCTTTAGCCAGTTTGTACAACTACTGAAGCGATTTAGTGCTTTGTTAGAAACAGAAGCGCTAGCATTTAGTTATTTGGATGGTCAGTCTAATACCAAGAAGCGTAAACAGGCTATTGAAGATTTTAAATCGGGTAAGCACGATCTTTTTCTCATCAGTCTCAAAGCGGGAGGCGCCGGCTTAAACTTAACGGAAGCTGATACTGTTATCCACTTAGATCCTTGGTGGAATCCAGCAGTAGAAGACCAAGCCAGTGATCGTGCGTATCGTATGGGGCAGACCAATCCGGTGACAGTATATCGACTCGTTGCGACCAACACTATCGAGGAAAAGATAATTCAACTTCATGAAGATAAAAGAGATTTGGCAGATAAGGTGTTGTCAGGCCAATCAGAAGCAAGCCATCTCAAGCCAGAGATGCTGCTGGATTTGTTGAGTGACTAAAGAGTAGCTGCTCTTAACCATTGCTCTTTATGATTTTGCGTCTTATATTCAACAGTATAGTTATGATATGGATTTAACATGGATAGCTGTTGAATAAAGGATAATAAATACTTGATTGAAAATGGATTAATCAAGTCAACAATAAGTCAGTGGAGACTCCCCCAATGAAAAAACTACTTTCAGTACTTGCTGTGTCGGCAGCAGTAATGGCACCTGCGGCATTTGCTTCATCGCCAGTTATGTTTTCAACGATAAACGGCTTCAACGCACCTGATTCAGATGCGGTTGGCGGTGTACGTTTAGCTCTGCTTCACGGACAAGTAAACGACCTTAAAGGTGTCGATCTCGCGGTTGTTGGTATGTCTGAGACGCAAACAACAACAGGTGTAAACCTGGGTATCTTCGGTGCATCAAAAGTGAATCAAGAAATGACCGGTGCATCTCTAGGTTTCTTCAACTGGAATACCGGTAAAACAACGGGTCTTAACCTAGGCACTGTGAACATCACCAATGATGTGAAAGGCGCGAACGTGAGCTTCGTCAACTACTCAGAAGGCAACACTATGGTTGATGTTGGTGCGGCGAACCTTTCAGAAGTGTCGACGGTTCAGGTTGGTATCTTCAACAAAACCAACAAAATCGAAGGCGTACAGATTGGTCTGATCAACTGTGCTGATAACGGTTTCTTCCCGTGCTTCCCGATTGTAAACTTTGCTAAATAAAGCGGTCGTTTAGCCTTTGGTTCTACTATTGGCGACTTTTAGTTAGCGAATTCGCTTTTTAGTTAGCGCACTAGCGATTAAAGACTAAGCATATCAACGCCTAAGCCCTTGAGCTTAGGCGTCATTGCTTTCCATTCCTAATGCACATATCTCAAATGACTCAATAAGCATTCTGTTTTATATTTCCTGTTGCAGTGTTTTTTTACTTATAAGTGCAATGTGCGATAAATTCACAACGATGATTTATATGCTTTGATTAATCCCCATACCGTCGATTTTAAAAAGGCTTTTTTAAGTCTAACCGCCAGTTTTTTAGTAGTTTTGAGCTTGTTGCTTGTTGATTCAGCGGAAGAGTCAGATAAACAGTATGGAATCGAAAACCAAGGCGTGACACGCTCTTTAGCGGACCTGACACAGATCATAAATGCGCTTGAGTACAACATCACTGCGCTTTACCCACTGCATGGTGACACCTACGTATTCTCGCATGAGAAAAAGATCGAAGATGAAACGTGCTGTTTCACCAGTGAGGAGCAACATGCCCCTCGTTTTGACTTTATGTTCTCTGGCCCTCGCGAGATGTGCGACCCGAAATCGGACCTTTATACCGAGGCGGGTAAGCGCCTGTTTATCGCGCCGACCATGGCTTATTTTGCCAATACCATAGAGACCATCTCTGCGATTTACTTTATTTCAAAAGAGAAGTTTATTATCTCTTCTCCCTCAGATATTGCCCAATATATGAAAGGCGATACGTTCGACTCTGTCGTAAATAGCCGACCATATTGGATTAATACGATTCGCTTTGGCTTAGCTCAGGGGCAAGATCAGGTAGTGTATACCGGTCAATACGATGATTACTTAACAGGTAAGAAAGTGGTGACCTTAACCAAAGGGATCTACGTTAATGGCGAGTTTAAAGGGGTATTGGGTGTCGATGGCTATGTCTCTAACCTCGTATCGAACCCTACCCATGGTTATAAAGTCACCAGTACTCGAGGCGCAAACAAGTACGGGTTTATGGACTTTACTTATTCCAAGCCTCTCTATGTTGATGACATTAACACCCAGCTATACCTGAGCATTGAAGAAGATAAGATCGAGCACTTTCTGCATGTATTGGCGATGGAGAAGATTCAGCTTTCGATACTGTTGGTTTTGTATTTGCTCTCGGTTTTATGGCTATGGCGTTTTTATACAAGACAAGAACACCAGCGTTTGAATGACCTAGCAATGCGCGATCCATTAACGGGCTTACTGAATCGACGTGGCTTTGAAGCTCGATTACTGGCTCAGGATGAACAGCCGATTATTGGTGTTGGCGTGTTTGATATCGATGATTTTAAAGTGGTTAATGATCAGTATGGCCACAAAACGGGGGACGAGGTGATTTGCCATGTTGCTCAGTTGATGCTGAACAGCGTTAGGCAGCAAGATATCGTGGCACGGTTTGGTGGTGAAGAGTTTGTTGTCGCGATCACGGGTGAATCCTCAGAGCTGCTTTCATCGATCTTTGAACGAATTCAAAATGACATTAGCCTACAGAGTTATCGATGCCCAACAGGTGACAAGGTGAATATCTCAGTGTCTGGTGGCGCGACGCTCTACTCTCTGTATAAGTTCGACAGTGTCGAGCACTTGTGGGAAAACCAGAGTATTCGTTCGTCTGATGAGCAGCTCTATAAGGCCAAGGCTGCTGGTAAGAACCAGGTGTGTATTCAGGTGTATTAAAGAGTTGGATACACAAAGGCCTAGTCGTGTGTCTAGGTCTTTTTAATGTCTGTTTCAGGTTGAGGTTACTTCTTCACGCGGCCTTTTCTCATCCACTTCTGATGCACACCACGGCGTAGGCTCTGGAAGCTGTTTTCCACCTTGTCGACACCAAGTAGGATAACCAGCGCCATTAGCGTGATAATGACAGACTGAGAGAGATGCCCTAACGCGATCATCATCCCTAATGCAGCGAGTACCCAAATAATCGCAGCTGAAGTCACACCATGAATCTTGCCATCCAATGTCATCATGACCCCTGCACCAAGAAATCCCACACCCGTTATTATCTGACCAAGCACACGAGCTTGATCGAGTGTGTTGGGGGATAGGCTAATCGCCATTGTGAGGAAGAAGTAGGTACCACTGATGATCAGAATCGACGTTCGGATTCCGACGGGTTTACCGCGTGTTTGCCTTTCGATTCCGATTAAAGAACCACATAACATGCATGCTGCGAGGCCTGCCCAGCTAAAGGGGGCAAGGTTGAGAGTTTGTTCTATAAATTGTGACATATCACCCCTCCTAAGAATTTAGAATAGAGCCGAGTATGCTAATAATAGACCGGACGATCGAACAAAAAATTTTTGTCTTAACGATTGTTAGTGATGACTTAAAGTCTAGCAGCCGTTTGTTATTAAGGTGAAGCTAGGGGAGTTTTCTTTTGTCGCTTCTTGATACTCAAGACGATAAGAAGCGACCATTGCTCGAGATAGAGTTATTCAATATGTAGATCGAGTGGCGTTTTGCTGCTGCGACCGCCAATCTCGCGCGTTAACTTTGGTACTAGGTAACCAGAGACTTCAGAGATCAAGCCTTTGAAGTGATGCTTCGCTTCTTCATCGGAAATATAGAAATGAGCAGCGCCCTGAACCTTATCAAGTACATGCATATAATAAGGTAAAACACCGGCGTCGAATAGCTTTTCGCTTAATTCTTTCAATGAGTTAGCGCTGTTATTTACACCTTTTAGCATCACGCCTTGGTTGAGCAGAGTCGCCCCAGTTTGCTTTAGCTTATGAAAGGCTTGCTTGAGCTCTAAGTTAATCTCGTTGGCATGATTAATATGGCTAACAATGACTACATTAAGACGAGTGTTAGCTAATGTTTGGCATAGTTCGTCAGTCACTCGCGCCGGAATCACGACCGGTAATCGGCTATGAATTCGAACGGTTTTCACATGCGGAATCTGTTCGATGGCATTGATCAGCCATTCTAGTTCGCTGTCTTTGGCCATCAACGGGTCGCCGCCAGACAAGATTACTTCGTTGATCTCTGGATGTTGAGCGACATAGTCTAAGCTGACTTGCCAAACTGACTTTGAGCCTTTGTTGTCTTGATAAGGGAAGTGACGGCGGAAGCAGTAGCGACAGTTGATGGCGCAACCCCCTTTTACGATCATTAGCGCGCGGCTTTTATATTTGTGCAGCAGCCCTGGGATCGCGTTTTCTTGCTCTTCTAGTGGATCGGCTGAATAGCCTTGATGAACCTCGAACTCTTCGTTGAGTGGTAACACCTGACGCAATAGAGGGTCGTGTGGGTTGCCTTTTTCCATTCGTTCGACAAAGCTAAGGGGTACCCTAAGTGCAAATAATTCACGAGCAGCGAAGCCTGCTTGCCACGGTGTTGGGTCTATTTCCAATGCCTCAAGCAGTTTTGACGGGTCAGAGATCGCATTCGATAGTTGTTTGAGCCAGTTTTGCTCAACAGATTCGACTTTTCGGGTTATGATATGCGGCATTGAAATTAACTCAAAGATGTGGAAGAGAAAATCATGGCGTCAGTAAGCACCAATGAATTCAAAGGCGGTTTAAAATTCATGTTAGATAACGAGCCTTGCGCAATTATCGACAATGAATACGTTAAGCCAGGTAAAGGCCAAGCGTTTAACCGTGTAAAACTTCGTAAACTGCTGTCAGGCAAAGTGTTAGAGAAAACATTCAAGTCAGGCGAAAGCTTCGAGCTTGCAGATGTTGTTGACGTTGAATTAGGCTACCTATACAACGATGGCGAATTCTACCACTTCATGAACAACGAAACATTTGAGCAAATCGCAGCAGACGTAAAAGCAGTCGCTGATTCAGCAAAATGGTTAGTTGAAAATGACGTTTGTACTCTAACGTTGTGGAATGATAACCCTATCACTGTTACTCCGCCAAACTTTGTTGAGATCCCAGTAACTGAAACTGATCCTGGCCTGAAAGGCGATACACAGGGTACGGGTGGTAAACCTGCAACTCTAGCAACAGGCGCGGTCGTTCGTGTACCTCTATTCATCGCTATCGGTGAAGTTGTTAAAGTTGATACTCGTACTGGCGAATACGTTGGTCGTGTAAAATAATTTGATTGTGTCCATCTTCTAGGATGGCTCAGTGAAATAGAAAAGGTCGCTTATGAGCGGCCTTTTTTGTATCTGGCGATCAGGAAAAGCAGAAGGGCAGATGCGCGTAAACGGGATGCGAGATACGAAGAGCTTGAAGGGCAGATACGAGTAAACGGGATGCGAGATACGAAGAGCTTGAAGGGCAGATGCGCGTAAACGAGATGCGGGATACGAAGAGCTTGAAGGGCAGATACGAGTATACGGGATGTGAGATACGAAGAGCGGTAAGAGCAGATGCGAGTAAACGAGATGCGGGATACGAAGAGCGGGAAGGGCAGGTTCGAGTAAACGAGATGTGAGATACGAAAAGCGGGAAGAGCAGATTAAAGTAAGCGGGATGAGAGATACGAAAAGCAGGAAGATCAGAGCCGAGTCAGAGATATAAGATATTCAACAAACAACAAAAAAGCAGAGCTGGATAACCTAGCTCTGCTTTCGCTTTTCTGCTTTTAAGCTTTTCGCATCTCGATTACTCGAATCCCGCATCTGCTCTTAAGCTCTTCGAGACTCGATTACCCGAATCTCGAATCTGCTCTAAATCATAAAGATAAAGATAACAGACAGCGCGCTGATTAGGCCTGCAACGAAGTAGCAGCCCACTTTACCTGCAACGCCGACGTGGAACTTAAGGTCGTGCATGCCGTGGTGAAGACGGTGCATTGCGTGCCACATTGGCAGTGCTAGCGTACCGATGATGAATAGCGCACCGATAATGCTGGTGGCAAACTCAGACACACGCTCGTAGCTCATTGCATCTGCATCGATAATGCCCATTGGCACTAAGATACCCAGCACTAAAATCGTGATGGGTGTGATCATCGCGAACCAAGTACCGCCAGCGCCAAATAGGCCCCACCAGATTGGTTCATCAGAGCGTTTAGGGTTTTGGTTAACAGACTTAAGGTGGTTAACAGGTTTCATTTTGTAATTTGTGTTCATAACGAAAGCTCCTTACACCACCATGAGAACGATTAAAGAAATAAATGCCACCGCTGCCCACTGGGTCAGTACGATGATTCTTTTATCTACCAATTTGCCTTTAAGGCGGATTGGCATTACTTGAGGCATCATGCTGAAGAAGGTCTGAGCGTGCAGTAAGCTGCCTAGCAGTGCCACGATGTTGATACCAACAACGACAGGGTTAGCCATAAAGCTCAACCAACCTTCCCACGCTTCAGGCCCTTTCACTAGCGAACCCAAACCGAAGGTTAGGAACAGAGTGAACAGAATCAAAGGCAGTACAGTCGCTTCACGTAGCATGTAGAAACGGTAGAACGGATGGTTGCTCCACCACGTTCTCTTCATTTCACGAACATAAGGTTTACGATTGCTCATATTACGCTTCCTCCGTCGCTTTAACCGGTTCGCCATCAGGTTTAAACATCGAGATAACGAAGTCCATTGAAGACTCAACTTTACCTTGGTTTACTGCAGCCGCTGGGTCTACTTTCTTCGGACATACGTCAGAACAGTAACCTACAAACGTACAGCCCCAAGCGCCATTGTCGCCATTGATAAGCTTCATACGTTCTGCTTTACCATTGTCACGGCTATCTAGGTTGTAGCGGTGAGCAAGAGCAAGTGCCGCAGGGCCGATGAACTCAGGGTTTAGACCAAACTGAGGACACGCTGCGTAACACAAACCACAGTTGATGCAGCCAGCGAACTGTTTGTACTTCGCCATTTGCTCTGGAGTTTGGATGTTAGTGCCATCTTCTGGCTTGCGGTCGTTACCAATGATGTAAGGCTTGATTGCTTCAAGGCGCTCGATGAACGGCGTCATGTCGACAATCAAATCTTTCTCGATTGGGAAGTTAGCCAAAGGCTCAATCTTGAAGCCATTCGGGTAGTCACGTAAGAAGCTTTTACATGCCAGTTTTGGCACGCCATCAACCATGATGCCGCAAGAACCACAAATCGCCATACGACAAGACCAACGGTAAGACAGGTCTTTATCTAGGTTATCTTTGATGTAACCAATCGCATCAAGTACTGACATGGTTTCATCAAACGGAACTTCAAAGGTTTGAAAGTGAGGTTCTGCATCGTGCTCAGGGTCATAACGCAGGATTTCAATTTTTTGGATTCGATTCGCTGACATTATGCTTGCTCCTCTTCGCTCTTCTTCGCATTCTCTTCTGCTGCTTTTTCAGCGGCAGCGGCTTTCTCGGCTGCTTCACCGTATAGACGAGCTTTAGGTTGAGATTTAGTAATCTTAACGCCGCTGTAGTCGATAGTTGGTGCTGCATCTTCGTTGTAGAAAGATAGAGAGTGTTTCAGGAAGTTCACGTCATCACGTTCTGTGCAGTTGTCGTCTAGACGTTGGTGTGCACCGCGAGACTCTTTACGAAGGATCGCTGAGTGAACCATTGCTTCAGCAACTTCAAGGCCGTAACCCACTTCGATAGCGTAAAGTAGGTCAGTGTTGAACACTTTGCCTTTGTCTTTAATGCTGATCTTCTTGTAGCGCGCTTTCAGTTCAGTGATTTTGTCGATGGTTTCTTGCATCAAGTCTTCTTGACGGTAGATACCACAACCCGCTTCCATGGTGTGACCCATTTCAGTACGGATGTCAGCCCAGTTCTCATCGCCTTCTTGAGCCAAGATACCTGCGATGCGATCTTCAACGGCTTTAATTTGCTTAGTGATAGCTTCTTCGTTCCAGCCTTTGAATTCAGCGGCACGTTTCACTGCTTGTTCACCGGCTACGCGGCCAAATACCACGAACTCAGCCAAAGAGTTAGACCCTAGGCGGTTTGCACCGTGTAGGCCAACTGAAGCACACTCACCAACGGCGAATAGGCCTTTAATGCGAGTCTCACAAGTACCGTTAGTTTCGATACCACCCATGGTGTAGTGAACGGTCGGGCGAATTGGGATTGGCTCTTTTGCTGGGTCAACGTTTACGTACGCTTTTGCAAGCTCACAGATAAACGGTAGACGCTCTTGCAGGTACTCTTCACCCAGGTGGCGAAGGTCAAGGTGTACTACATCACCAAGTGGGTGCTTGATGGTGTTGCCTTTCTGCTGCTCGTGCCAGAATGCTTGAGAAACTTTGTCACGAGGACCCAGTTCCATGTATTTGTTTTTCGGCTCGCCCACTGGAGTTTCAGGGCCCATGCCGTAATCTTGCAGGTAACGGTAGCCGTTCTTGTTGACGATGATACCGCCTTCACCACGACAACCTTCGGTCATCAAGATGCCAGTGCCCGGTAGGCCTGTTGGGTGGTATTGAACGAACTCCATATCACGCAGTGGCACACCGTGGCGATAAGCCATTGCCATACCGTCGCCAGTTACGATGCCGCCGTTGGTATTACAGTGGTAAACACGACCTGCGCCACCCGTTGCTAGAACAACAGATTTCGCTTTAATCGTAACAAGCTCACCTTCAGACATATGAATCGCGATAAGGCCTTGTACTTCGCCATCTTCAACGATCAAATCCACCACAAAGTACTCATCAAATCGTTTGATTGTGTCGTACTTCATCGAAGTCTGGAACAGAGTATGAAGCATGTGGAAGCCGGTTTTATCCGCTGCAAACCACGTTCTTTCTACCTTCATACCGCCGAATCGGCGTACGTTTACTTCACCGTTTTCTTTACGACTCCATGGGCAGCCCCATTGTTCCATTTGGATCATTTCGCGAGTCGAGTTTTCAACAAAGTATTCAACAACATCCTGTTCACATAGCCAGTCGCCACCGCCAACAGTATCGTTGAAGTGGTTATCTAGGCTATCTTCGTCTTTAATTACTGCTGCTGAACCGCCTTCTGCCGCTACCGTGTGCGAACGCATTGGGTAAACTTTAGAAATCAGTGCTACTTCCAATTCAGGATTAGCTTCAGCCGCAGCGATAGCTGTACGAAGACCAGCGCCGCCTGCGCCGATGACTGCGATATCTGTGGTAATTGTCTTCACAGTTATTCTCCAGTGTGATGCGGAGTATTCCGCTTGTTATTATAAAAAGCTTATTTAGGAGGTTCTAAATCGTAGGAACCATTTAGCACCCCTAAGCCTTAAGTGGTAGGTTCAGTGTAAGAGAGGAAGGCATTTCAAAAATTGATGCATTTGGGTTTTTAGGTCGGTAATGCATATGGAGGCATAGAAATTATAGGTTATGTGACTGCAATCACGGCAATGAATTGTTGATAACGATTAACCCACAGGACGGGTGTTAATGGCTTGTTGAGTATGATTTTCGTTATCAATGTTGATGTGAAAGCTGTATTGATAATTGTATTGTAGAACGTAATTTTCTGGCTTCATTAAAACAACATTTTGCTTTCATCAATAGACAGATAGAAGCTTACAAAAGAGACGAAAGGTGGTAATTTTCGTCGCCTAGAATTCAGTGATATGGAACTTAATAATGCACTCTACATGGCAACCGGCCGCAACCATTAAGCAGTTAAAGCAACGTGCTGATATCCTTAATCAAATTCGCCAGTTCTTTACAGAGCGAAACGTGATGGAAGTGGATACGCCAGCCATGAGTCACGCCACGGTGACGGATGTGCATTTGCATACGTTCAAAACTGAATTCGTAGGGCCGGGTTATGCGCACGGCCAACCACTGTTCTTTATGACGAGCCCAGAGTTTCATATGAAACGACTGTTAGCAGCGGGCAGTGGCTGTATCTACCAAATTTGTAAGTCTTTCCGTAACGAAGAAAATGGCCGTTATCACAACCCTGAGTTCACTATGTTGGAGTGGTATCGCGTTGGTTTTGATCACCATGACCTGATGGATGAAATGGATTTGCTGTTACAGCAGGTGCTTAAATCAGGCTCAGCACAGCGAATGACTTACCAACAAGCCTTTATTGATGTGTTAGGTGTGTGTCCGTTGGAGGATTCGATGGATACGCTAAAGCAAGCTGCGGCGAAACTTGGGCTCAGCGACATTGCAGATCCAGAAGAAGACCGCGATACCTTGTTGCAGCTGCTGTTTAGTCTTGGGGTTGAAGCTAAGATCGGGCAGCAAGTGCCTGCGTTTGTTTATGACTTCCCAGCATCACAAGCGGCGTTAGCCAAGATTAATCCAACCGATTCACGAGTGGCCGATCGCTTTGAGGTGTACTTCAAAGGGATTGAATTGGCAAACGGCTTCCATGAACTCGATAAACCACAAGAACAACTTCAGCGCTTTGAAGGTGATAATGCCAAACGTATTGAGATGGGCTTATCGCCTCAACCGATTGACCATCACTTGATTGAGGCATTAAAAGCGGGCTTACCAGACTGTGCGGGTGTTGCTCTAGGTATCGATCGTCTGATCATGCTGGCGCTGGGCTACGACCACATCGATGACGTGACGGCTTTTCCTTTCCCGCGTTCTTAGTTTTTTGATTTTGTTGTTACTGAGAGTTAGTAGTCCTTAGCTATTAACGGTTAGCTATTAACTCTCAGCTTCCAATCCGTTTCCAATCAGCTTCATTAGCCGACCAAAATACCTGTACAACTATTTGACCAGAATTCCGGTGCCACTAGCTAACCAGAATCCCAGTACCCACCACGGCAACAATGGCACCTATCCAAGCGTAGGCATTTGGCCTCTGTTTGGTGTACAACCAGAGTATCGGTAACAACATGATGGGCGTGGTTGAAGATAACAGAGCGACCATGCCGACATTGCCTTCCTGCAACGCGTACAAGATCAGCGTCATTCCTACAGCCATTGCCAAAAACCCGTTAACCGCGGTAATCGCGAATATCTGCTTATTCATTGGGTTAAGTGCGCGTGAAAGTTTGGCGCCCGTTAAGCGAAACAGTGAGTGAGCAACAAAAGCGGTGATCATTCGAATGGCAGAGGCAGCAATTGGGTCGATACTGGTTTGCATCACGGGTTTGGCAATAATGCCGCCCAATGCTTGGCAAATCGCGGCGGTGATTCCTAACGCAACGCCAATCCACACCGTGCCTTTAATGGTTTCGAGTTGGTTGTTCGCTTGTCCACGACGACCAAAGAATATCGCGGTTAACACGCCGCTAAACACCAACGCCGAGCCAATCAGCTCCACCGAAGTCATGATTTCGCTAAACAGGAAGTAACCAAGAATCGCCGAGAACACGGCGTGACAAGAGAACAGCAAACCCGCTTGGCGCGGTCCCATTCGGTTCAAACAGGCAAATAGGGCGGTATCACCAATGAAGATACCAATTAGACCCGACAGCATCATCGGCGTGACTAAGTCGGCTTCCACACTTGACCAACCACCGGTAAACCAAGCCATGCTTGATAAGATGATCGCGGTACAACCCATTCGCCAGCGGCTATAGGCGAAAGAACCTAAGTGTTGAGCAGGTTTTACTGACATCAGGCTCGCAATCGCCCAAAGAAAAGCGGCAGCAAGAGCTAACCATTCGAATCCCATCTGAATAACATCCTTGTGTCTGGGATAAATTAGCTCATCAATATGCATCAAACCGAACTGAGAACAAAGTGATTCTTATGAAAGAACGACTTTGTTTCAGTTATTAGTTTATGTCAGCTGTCACTTGCTGGTGTGGTTCAACTTACTTTGCTTGAGGCGCGCTAAACCTTAAAGCGCTAAACCTTAAAGCGCTATACCTTAAAGCGCTCCACGTCTTGGCGCATTGACTCAGCAGCGCTGCTCATTTCATTTGAGCTATTGCGACTGCTTTCCGCTTGCTGGGCAAGATCGTCGGAGGCGTCTTTGATTCCTTGCGTATTACGGCTGATGTCTTCGCTGACCGCGCGTTGCTCTTCTGCAGCACTGGCTATTTGCAGCGCCATGTCGTTGATTTCGGTGATTGCTTGCGTGATTTTAGTCAGGCTGCCATGGGCTTGTTCTGCGAAGCCAACACTGTTCTCTGCCAGTTGAGTGCTGGTGGTCATGCTTTCGACGGCATGTTCGGTATTCTTCTGCAGCGTATCAATCATCACGCGGATTTCTTCGGTCGAGCCATGCGTTCTTTGGCTGAGCACGCGCACTTCATCGGCCACAACCGCAAACCCACGACCTTGTTCACCCGCACGAGCGGCTTCAATCGCCGCATTCAATGCCAACAGATTGGTTTGTTCGGCAATGCCTTGAATGGTGGATAGGATCTGGTTGATGCTTTGAGCATTGCTCTCTAATTCACGAATCACATTGGCGGCGTCTTCAACTTGAGTCGCCAGGCCAGTAATCGCATCGCGGTTTTGTTGGATGACCTCTTGGCCTTCGTTACAAGCGGTAGCGGATGCCTGAGAAGCGGACGCCGTTAATTCGGCATGGCTAGCCACTTCGGCTGCGGTGGCGGACATCTCATGAATCGCGGTCGCAATTTGGTTGATATCGTTTTGTTGATTCTCAACGCTAATCGAAGACTGGGTCGCCAGTTGATTGGCTTTCTCTGCATGATTGTTGAGATCGTGGCTGTGTTCTATTACGCCCTTCAACATGCTTTGCATCTGGCTTAAGAACTGATTCACGAGCTCGGCAAGTTTGCCAATCTCATCCATGCGTGTGATATCAATGCGCTGAGTGAGATCGCCTCTGCCTTGAGCGAGCTGAGTTAAGGCTTCAGACAAGGTTTGTAATGGAGAAAGTAGGCGGTTGATGACCACGGTACTCGCAATTGAAATGATGATGTACAAAACCAAAGAGGTCAGCGTGATGAATTGAATGGCATCGGATACTGCAGAAAACGCCATTTCTTTATCGATAACAATACCTAACGACCAATCGGTGTTCGGGACATTGGCAATATAGACCAGCTTATCGCCTTGACCCGGCCAAGTGAGAGTGGTGATCATCTGGTCTTGGAGCAGTTGTGACACCTTGTTGGTTGTGAGTTCTGGATTCAAACTGGTCAGTGGTTTTTGACTCAGTTCTTCATCACTGTAGGCCACAATGTTGTTATTGCCGTCGACTAAAAACGCAAAGCCATCGTTATCCAGTTTTACATTGAGAACCGTATCGATAATGCTGGTTACGGTTAGATCGGCCGCGAGAACACCTTGTCTATCGCCATTGAATGCTTTCGCAAAGCTGATGACGATGCTGCCGTCAAAGTCTTGATAAGGTTCGGTAATGATGAGGTCTGATGTTGCGTTTGCATCTTTATACCAAGGGCGAGTGCGCGGGTCGTAGCCTGTTGGCCAATCTTCACCTTTGTCGCCATAGGCGATCGTGCCATCGCTGAATCCTGCATAAACAGACAAGAATTGTCCGGCTTGCTTGGTGATCAATAACTCGCGATCAGAGTTGCTACTACTTGAAATAGTCGATTCATTGGCAAGCATCATATCACTGCGGATTGAGAGCCAATCGGCAATGTAATTGGTGGTGCCAACGCTGACATTTTTCATTTCTTGGTTAATCGCGACCTCGGTTTCTTGAGTCAGCTGATTAACTGATATCCAGGCTTGAGCGCCACTCACGACGGCGATAATGACCGCAATCGCGATCTGAATTTTAAACTTAATAGTATGTCTCACAGCTTATTCCTCTCTTATTAGACAAATGCTAACGACAGTGACGTACTTGATATTGAACTGATGTGTTTCTTATAGGGGGATATTGTCGCTGTCTTGATGTTAGTAAATGTGTTTAAAATCAAAAATTTAAAATGACTTATCGTTATTTTTAATAAACCGTGAAGTAGAATCACAATTATCTATCGATTAAAAACTGATAAACCCTCCAGATAGCGAAATCATAATTGCTATCTGGAGGGTTGTAGTGAAAAGCTAACGTGCTAGGTGATAAGAAACAGTGCGAGGTAGACCATCAGCAAGCCGACGATCCCTAAGATGATGCCCATCTTCGCCATGTCTTTACTTTCGATAAGCCCGGTCGAGTAGGCCAACGAGTTTGGTGGTGTCGATACGGGTAAAATCATACCTAGCGATGCAGAGAAGGCGACTACAACCAGTAGTCCTTGCAGGCCTCCTATCGCAACCAAGCTTTCCATTGATGCACCAATCGCAGCGGCGATCGGCATCAGTAAGTTGGCCGTTGCGGTGTTTGACATGAAGTTCGCCATTAACCAACATACGATGGATAATGTTAGCACTACCGCTGTTGGTGAGAGCGACTCATAATCAATCGCGTGTGCGAGTGCCACGGCTAAGCCTGTTTTATCGAGTCCTATACCAATCGCAATACCACCGGCTACTAGCCACAATACATCCCAGTTAATCAGCTTGAGCTCTTCTTTGCCCATGATGCCGGTGAGAGTGAACACCGCCAATGGAATGATCGACACCACATAAGTGTTCATGCCGTGCAGTTTGGTTGTCATCCACAATAAGATTGTCGCAGCGAAGGTGATGTAAACCACAATCGCTCGCCAACTTTTTCTAAATTGGCCGTCAAGCTTGAGCACCATGTTTCTTTCTTTAGAGGGGAAGAGTTTTTGTAGAAGAAACCAAGCGATGGTGAGTTGGATGATCACAAAGGGTAAGCCCATCATCATCCAGCTTAGGAAGTCGATACTGTTCTCACCCGTCAGGTATTGCAGTGCGATGGCATTGGGCGGTGTACCGATTGGTGTCGCGATACCACCGGTGTTAGCAGCAATTGGAATACACAACACGAGCGCTTTAATCCCCATGTCGCCTTTTGGTGCTGACGCCACGATTGGACCTAGCAGTGCGAGCATCATTACCGTTGTGGCGGTATTTGACATGAACATTGAGAACACGGCGGTGATCAGCATTAAGCCGAGCATAATGAAGCGCGGTTCTGTACCAAATGGTTTGAGTAATACTCGTGCTAAGTTGTTGTCGAGTTCGTACTTAGATGCCGATATCGCGAGAGCGAAACCACCCATGAAGAGGATGATGATTGGTGACGAAAATGCACCGAATATGTCGGTATATTTGATTAACTCACCGAGATCGTGTCCTGCTGGTGGGTTTCTAAATAGGTGCAAACCTTTGTCGGAAATCATCACCAGTTCAAGCGCAATGATCAAAATGGAAGTGGCGAATACCGGAACAGGTTCAAGTACCCACAGTAGAGCGGCCAACAAGAATATTGCCAACAAGCGGTGTTGAATCAGCGTGAGATCATCGATTGGTATTGAATCTATCGGCATGAATAACACGCCCAAGGGAATCGCAAAACAAATCAACAGCTTGGCCAGAACGCCAACATTGAGTTTAGGCATGTACAAAGACCCTATGAATAAAATATCTTCAAATAGAGTAAGTTATCTGGATTTTTGGTACTTGGAGACGGGTTGTAAAATCGGAAAGTTGTTTAAGGTTTCGACAGTTGTTTTGTTTTTGGTCAATCTTTTTATGAGGTAATTCGACGTACTGCTCGTTGAGAATAAGGTTATCGGTAGTTAGATTTGTTGAAATCTTGAAGGGAAATGTCTCGAACTAGATAAGAAAAAGGCGCGTTATTCTCCAAAAATAGAAAACTAACGCGCCCTTAAAGCTTACTAAGTTAACTCAGAGAGTTAGACTTGGTCTGTGTTCTCTGTTGAATCAACAGCTTCAGCAGTCTCTTCATTTACTTCAGCGTCTTTGCCCGCAATATGCGCGAAAGGGGTGCCTAGAACGGTTTTCTCACCATTTTGCATCGTTTCGTCAAACTTGATTGCGTCTTTAGCGAACAGGTTGATAACCGTTGAACCAAGCTTAAAGCGGCCCATCTCTTCGCCTTTCTTCAAGACGACGGCTGTATCACCTTGTGCAGGGTAATCCCATTTGTAAACTGAGTTACCACGAGGTGGAGTAATGGTACCAGCCCATACTTGCTCGATGCTGCCAACGATAGTTGCGCCAACCAGCACTTGTGCCATTGGGCCAAACTCAGTATCAAAGATACAAACCACACGCTCGTTACGTGCGAATAGGTTTGGAACGTTCTCTGCCGTTAACGGGTTAACTGAGAAAAGGTCACCCGGAACGTAGACCATCTGACGCAGTGTGCCGTCACATGGCATGTGCACGCGATGGTAATCACTTGGCGACAAGTAAAGCGTTGCAAATTCGCCGTCTTTAAATTCATCCGCTAGAGCAGCATCACCACCCAATAGCTCACGAGCTGAGTAGTTATGGTTTTTAGCTTGAATCAGTTGACCGTCAGTAATTGGGCCAAACTGGCTTACACGTGCATCAGCAGGGTGAACAATAACAGAGTCACCTTCTGCGATAGGGCGCATGCCTTCTTTCAATTCACGTACGAAGAATTCATTGAATGTTTTAAAGTGTTTTGGATCGCTATGCAGAGCTTCATCCATGTTTACTTTGTATTGCTTGATGAACCAGTTGATGATCGCTGTCGTTAAGCCACCCGCTTTAGCAGATGCCAGTTTACCGACTAGGCGAGTTAGCCCATGCTGTGGGATCCAGTACTGCAATCCAACTTTAATCTTATCCATTGTATTAATTTTCCAATGCTAATTGTTTTTCAATTAAATCTGTTGATGACGGTTTAGGGCGCGAGATGTTACTTAAATTCGCGCCAATTGTCAGTAAATGCACACATTTGTTCACAAAAACGCGATTAGAGATCGGCTTTCTTGCTTCGTGAGTACTGACGGTTATCTTTGTTGTCAGCCATTGTTTCAATAATGCGATGGTAGCTAGCAAAACGTAAGCGGCTAATTTTACCGTCTTCAACGGCTTCACGTAGAAGGCATCCAGGATCGTCATTGTGTTTACAGTCACGGAATTTACAACCACCTAGGTATGGTTTGAATTCAATGAAAGCATCAGTGACTTCATCGGGTTCTAAATGCCATAGGCCGAATTCACGTACCCCTGGGGAATCGATAAGATCACCACCAGAAGGGAAGTGATACAAACGCGCTGCAGTCGTAGTGTGTTGACCCAGTCCTGAGTTTTCAGAAACCGCGCCTTCTTCAATGTCTAATGTTGGCATGAGTGCATTCACTACGCTGGATTTACCTACGCCAGATTGACCAACGAAAATGTTGATACGATCTTTCAGTTCAGCTTCCAACTCTTTGATGCCGTAACCCGACTCTTTACTGACGAACATGACTTTATAGCCGATTTTCTCGTATATTTTCAGCGTTTCGCGGTATTCGCTAATTTGTTGTTCTGTCAGTAAGTCGACTTTATTGAGCACAACTAACGGGGCAATATTCACCGTTTCAGAGGCGATCAAGTAACGGTCGATGATATTAAGTGATAGCTCCGGCAGTACAGCTGAAACGATAACCATTTGGTCTACGTTTGCGGCAACCGGTTTTAGGCCGTCATAGTAATCAGGGCGAGTTAGCATTGACGTTCTTGGCTCAACGGCTTCTACAACACCAGATATGCCGGCCATTGATTCAAGCCCTGCGCGCCAAATGACTTTGTCTCCAGAAACTAACGTTTCAATACTGCGGCGTAAGTTACAACGGTGAACTTCGTTGGTTTCAAGATCTTCGATATCGGCATGTTGGCCAAAGCGCGTAATTACGAGTCCGCTTTTTGTTCCGCCAAGCATGTTCTCATCCCACTGGATAGAATCTTCTTTCTTGAGTCGCTTGTTCTGGTTGCTACGTACACGACGCACTTGACCTTTGGTTAACTTCTTTTTTTTAGCCACAATTTTTCACTTAACACATCTAACTTGATGATTGAGGACTCAAACGGAATGTTGTTGGTACCATTGATTTCGATGGCCCTAAAGCTAGTTTGAGTATAGTTATTTGGGTATAGTACCTCTTTTATACATAAACAAATAGGCGACGCCTTATGTCCTTTAGCGATCAGAACCTTATTTGGGTTGATCTAGAGATGACAGGACTTGATCCTGAAACTCATAAAATCATTGAAATTGCTACTATCGTTACTGATAGTGAGCTTAACATCCTGGCTGAAGGACCTGTTTTGGCTATTCACCAACCTCAGAGTGAATTGGACAAGATGGACGAGTGGTGTACAACCACCCACACCGGCAGCGGCCTAGTGAAACGAATTCAAGAAAGCACGGTTTCAGAGCAAGAGGCTATTCAACAAACGATTGAGTTTCTTGAGAAGTGGGTACCAAAAGGCAAATCACCGATTTGTGGTAACAGCATTGGCCAAGATCGCCGTTTCTTATACAAACACATGCCAGAGCTGGAAGAGTACTTCCATTACCGTTATGTCGATGTAAGTACCCTGAAAGAGCTGACTCGTCGTTGGAAACCCGAAGTACTTGATGGTTTTTCAAAGTCGGGAAGTCACCTTGCATTGGATGATATTCGTGAGTCGATCGCTGAACTGCAGTACTACCGAAAAACGATTATTAACATCTAATCAGATCAAATGATCACGTTTATCTAACTTTTCAGGGACATAAGAGCTGATTTTTTTGCAAATCTGCGTGCTTTTACAGCAGTTGAGTAAAAACTTTCGTAATTTTGCATTAAGGACTTGCATCACAAAAAAATGCTCTTATAATTCGCAGCCCTGAACGACGAAAGACGTTTCAGATTGCGATACTAGCTCAGTTGGTAGAGCGCAACCTTGCCAAGGTTGAGGTCATCGGTTCGAACCCGATGTATCGCTCCAAATTCTCTCTTGTGCTTAGCACTGAAGAAGATGGTCAAGTTTCATTGTACTTAACAATGCATCCGGACGCGGGATGGAGCAGTTTGGTAGCTCGTCGGGCTCATAACCCGAAGGTCGTCGGTTCAAATCCGGCTCCCGCAACCACATTACAGCTAAACGTTGATAGCTTCTTTGCAGTAAGAACTTAGTTTCTAGCAGA